>NZ_JADKPY010000003.1:0-37842 GCF_015351505.1 Acinetobacter sp. SK-43 | reverse complement strand
GCGTAACGCTCCTTTTTTTATACTGCCAATATTTCCTCTAGAAGTTCATCACTAGGCGCAAAGTAATAGGCACCATCAACTGCTGTAGTGAAATGTAATAGGCGATCATGAATGCCATCACCAGCAGTTCCGAACATACGCTGTAACATTGCATCAATAATATTTAGATCATTGGTATAGGCGACGAAAAATAAACCTTGTTCACCTTTGCCATCACCATATGGCAAGCTGTGACGGAGGATTTCCATTTCTTCACCCTCATCGTCCTCCACTACTGTGCGTGCAACATGAGAGTTTTCAGGTTTGATATCATCATCAAGTTCAATTGACTCTAATTTGGTACGACCAAATACTTGCTCTTGCGTATCAACTTTGAGTTGTTGCCATTTCGCTAAGTCGTGGACATAACGCTGAGCAAAAATAAAACTTCCATCCGCAAATTTGCCTGCGTGCTCAGGTAGCAGCGCGGCTTCAGCACGATCATCAGGAAATTGAGGGTTTTCAGTGCCGTCAATAAATCCTGTCATATCACGTCCATCAAAAAATCTAAAACAATGGCGTTCATTCAAGACTTCTACTTTGTCTTGAATGCCTGCAAAGAAAGCTTGACTGATTGAGAAGCAAATATCAGCACGTGCACTTGCAATATGAATAAATACATCTGCTGGTACAACAGGCATATTAAATGCGCCACTTTGAGGGTCGAGTTGTTTAAAACCTTCTGGTGTTTCAGTGCTGAGTTGTGCCCACAACTCAGGACCAAACGCAACAGCAGTTTTAATTTGATCATTTGGATGTTGGGTGATGAGGCGGTCGCGAGTTGACAGGAGAGCTTCAATCTGTTGTTTTAATTCAGAAATTGTAAGATCTTTTAAACGAAGCACAATAAAGCGTGCATGATCTGAAGGTAGTGGAAGAATGACAGATTGAGCAGTCATTAAAATCTCCTTAATTATTTTTTAATACAGCAAAAAACAATATTGTGCCTGATGATATAACTGTTTAATAGTTTATTTATTCTTTTTTACCTCATGAATTAGCAGAAAATTTCAGCAATAAAACAGTATAATTCCACTTTTATTTATCTCTTTTATATATGAGTTTCCATGTTTGGTTCGCCTTTATGTTGGCATGCTGGGTGATTAGTCTTTCTCCAGGGGTGGGGGCGATCGCTTCAATGTCGAGTGGTTTAAACTATGGCTTTAAGCATGGCTATTGGAATGCGATTGGCTTGCAGCTGGCTTTGATTATTCAAATTATGATTGTAGCCGCAGGGGTGGGAGTTCTTTTTGCGACGACACCGTGGGCGTTTCAGGTAGTGAAATGGTTTGGGGTCATTTATTTATTATATTTAGCTTATGTTCAGTGGACTGCCCCAGCTCAAAATATTGATATTCAAACCGAGCAGAAAAACACACCTGCTTTAGTACTGGTGTTTAAAGGATTTATCGTCAACATGAGTAATCCTAAAGCTATCGTTTTTTTGTTGGCTGTACTCCCACAATTTTTAGATTTAAACCAACCGCAGTGGATACAATATGTGATCATGGCGATTACAATGGTCGTGATTGATTTGATGGTGATGGCGGCATATACAGGACTTGCATCAAAAATCTTGAGATTACTGCGTTCACCTCGACAGCAAAAATATTTAAATCGAAGTTTTGCGGTGATGTTTGGTTGTGCAGCTGCATTGTTGAGTGCAATTCAGCAAACGAGTTAATCTTTTGCTGAAGACACGCTAAGAGATTTAAATTTTTGTGTTGCAAAAATAGCTGCGAATGTCAGTGCCATACACAAAACGATGCTTAATCCTGTAGCAATATTCAATGCTGCACTTGACCATAATCCAACGGTCACTCCAAATTGAGCAAGCATAAATGCCCAAATCACCATTTGTTTAGGGGAGTGAGCCAGTAAGCGAGCACTCAATGCGGGAATGACCAGCAAAGCACCCATCAGTAGAGAGCCTACTGCGCGAAGTGCCAACACGGTAAATAAAGCGAGAAGCAACATAAAAACTAGACGTTGCCATTTAGCATTCACGCCTTCACTGATTGCAATGTCAGGATCAATAGAAATCTGAATTTGTGCGGACCATGAGCGATAAAGAACAACCAATGCTGCAGCGATAACAATCGCAAATAAAGGTAAATCAGCCCATTCGATACTCAACAGATCGCCAAATAAATAGCTTAATAGTTCAGGTCTTAAACTTGGTAAATGCTGTATTAGAAGTAGGCCTGAGCACAGTAATGTCGCTGAACACAATGCCAATAGGGCATCATTTGGCAATCTTGAATCATGTAGAACCCATAAAATAGCGACTAAGAGTCCTGCTAAACAACCAACACCTAACCAAAAAGGCAGTTGAAGCATTCCTGCTATAGCAACACCGAGTAATGTGCCATGCGCCATAGTGTCTGCAAAAAATGACATCCTGCGCCAAAGCATCAGACAGCCTAAAGGTGCTGTGAGAAATACTAGTAATGTCCCCATGATCCAAGCAGGTAACAGTAACTCTAACCATTCCATCATCGCTTAGACCTTTGGTTCAGGGTGGATATGTGGACGAGGGTCATGCGTACAGGGTTCAACATGATCGCTATGCCCACAATGATTGTGGTGATGCTGATAAAACATGCGTTGAGTTCCAAAAATTGCTTGATACTCAGGATGCTGTTGAATGCTTTCAGGTAGTCCGCTACAACAAATGTGCTTATTGAGACAAACTACACGATGCGTACCTTGCATAACCCACTGTAAATCGTGAGAAACCATTAAAACAGCACAACCATAACGCTCTGGCAAACTACGTACGTATTCATACAGTTCGGCTTCTGATTGGATGTCTAAACCCTGCATGGGTTCGTCAAGAACTAAAATATCAGGTTGACGTAATAAGGCGCGAGCAAGGAGAACACGCTGACGTTCTCCTCCAGATAACTGCTGAACTTTAGATAATTGTAGTTTTGAAATCCCAGTGTCCTGAATAATTTCTTTGCGGAGATCACTTGCACATACTTCTAGATCAAGTAAGTCTTGGACACGTAAGGGCAGGCTGCTAGACGGATTAAATTTTTGTGGGACATATGCCATTTTTAACTTTTTAGCAAAAGTGACTTTGCCCGCGTTGGGTTGCATGATGCCAAGCAATACTTTGATTAACGTAGACTTACCAGCGCCATTCGGACCTATCAATGTGACGATTTCTTTTGCTTGTAAAGCAAAATTAACATTTCTAAGGATGTCTCGTTCATCTCGTCGAACCGAAATATTTTCAAGTTCAATCAATGAAGGGCTTATTGACGAGTGCTGCACTGATGACATTTTCCAGAGATTTCAATAATGCTGTGTTGCGCGATAAATTGATCAGATGTCGCCAATTGATCTAACTGTTGAATTAAGCCTTGAGCAGATGCTTCTTTTACAGAGTGGCATTCTGTACAAATCAAAAAAGCAGCTTGATGTCCTTCACGTGGATGGCAGCAAGGGATGTAAGCATTGATTGAGGTTAAACGATGGATTAAACCTTTCTCTAGCAGGAAATCTAATGTTCGATACACCGTCGGTGGTGCAGCAGGGCGATCAGCTTGACCTTTTATTTTTGCCAGCAGATCATAGGCGCCCATAGGGGCTGAGGCATTTAGAATGAGTTCAAGAACTTCTTTGCGTAAAGGTGTTAGTCGTGCGCCAACCGCAGTACATAAAAGCTCTGCTTCCGCAATTCTTGCTTTAATATCGTGATGACCGTGGACACCGTGCAAAGCATTATCATGTTCATGTGAACAAGAACTCATAACTTGACCTCATTGTTTTGCACATATCATAACATGCAAATGATCTATAACTATCTATATCGTGATCTTGATGATTATGATGACAAGGGGCTTGGAAAATAGACATAGGCAATTTTTAACTTTTGTTATATTATAACATGCTTCGCTAAGTTGAGTACTACTGTAATGTCACGCCTTTTAATCTTTGTTTTCTTTTCAATGTTTAGTACATGGGGGTGGACTCAAAGTTTAGTGGTTTCGACACATCCAATTTATTTGATCGCTAAGGAAGTAACACAAGGAATTGAAGAACCTGTATTACTTTTAAATGATCAAACTGGACATGATGTTCAATTGACACCTGCTCACCGCAAAGCGATTCAGGATGCATCTTTAGTGATATGGCTAGGCAAGGCACATGAAGCACCTTTAGAAAAGCTCCTAGGTCAAAATCGAAAAGCGATTGCTTTATTGGACTCAGGAATTTTAACGATACTTCCTCAGCGTAGTTTACGTGGAGCAGCTTTGGCGAATACGATGGATAGTCATGTTTGGTTGGAACCAAACAATGCAGTTCGTATTGCTTTCTTTATTGCGACTTTGCGATCACAGCAAAATCCTGAAAATAAAAATAAATATATGTCAAATGCAAAAAACTTTGCACAACAAATGCTACACGCTTCGCAAATATACGAGAGTACTAATAAGGCAAAACCATATTGGTCTTATCATGATGCCTATCAATATTTAGAGCGGGCGCTGAATTTGAAGTTTGCTGGAGCATTAACTGATGATCCGCATATTGCGCCTACAGCTGCACAAATAAAGTACTTAAAAGATAGTCGACCAAAGTCAAAAATGTGCCTATTGGCTGAAACTTCGGCAAGTTCAAGCCAATATCAGAAACTAAATCCCATTATCTTTGAATCAGTAGATGAAAGCATGAGAGGGGAGGATGATTTTGTGGTTGCTTGGAAAAAATTGGCTTCAAAAACCGATAAGTGCGTATTAAGTGCGCAAAAATGATGAAAAAAAATTAATTGAGTTGACTCTATCGTCAGAAAATATGGTAACGAAAAAAGCAGACTTAAGTCGAGAAAAGATTGCATGTTCAGGGGTGTAACTCTATAATGCCTGCGATTCGAAACGATCATCAATAAAACTTGTCAAGCAGTTACGCTGTAAGTGGGTAAAAAATGAGCCGAACTAGTCGCATGATTGACCGACGATTAGCAAAAGCTTTGGTCTTCTTACAAGCGTGTATGATTCCAGTGGCAGCTTTATTGGCTTGGCTTATTAAAGATACAACTGCTGCTTTAAGTGCTGCGCTTGGAGCTTTGGTCTGTTGGTTAGCACACTGTTATTTTGCTTGGCAGTCGTTCAGAACGGCAGGTGCCAGAGCATCAAAACAAGTCATGCTAAACATGTATCGAGGCATGCTTGGGAAGTTTGCGATTGTGATCGTTGGTTTTATATTAATTTTAAGCAATGTTAAACCGCTGTCACCGGTTGCATTGTTTAGTGGATTTATCCTCGTACAAGCGATGTCGTGGGTCGCGCCGTTTTGGGCGTCGCGTCTACAAAAACGTGGATAAAGCACATTTTGAGATTTTTGGAAGTAAAAACGAGATTATTGCAGTACGCATGGTTCGTTTAACTTCTTTTTAATGATTGACATTGACCAGGTGTGATTTATGGCTGCTGAAGAACATGCCCTGACTTCGACCGAGTATATCAAGCATCACTTGACCAATATGACCTATGGCAAAATGCCTGATGGTACATGGAAATTGGCTGAGACTGCTGAAGAAGCTCAATCGATGGGGTTCACTGCAATTCACTTGGATTCAATGGGTTGGTCTATCGGACTTGGTGTTATTTTCTGTTTGTTGTTCTGGACAGTTGCGAAAGCTGCGAATGCAGGTGTACCAACTAAATTCCAATCAGCGATCGAGATGATCATTGAGTTTGTGGACTCAAGTGTTCGTGATACTTTCCACGGCAAATCACGTTTAATTGCTCCACTTTCATTGACCATTTTCGTGTGGATTTTCCTCATGAACGCAATGGACTTGATTCCTGTAGACTGGATTCCTTATCTAGCTCAACAGATTGGTGCAAGTGTATTTGGTATGGACCCTCACCACGTTTATTTCAAGGTTGTTCCATCTACTGACCCGAACATTACTTTAGGTATGTCATTGTCGGTATTTGTGTTGATCTTGTTCTACAGCATCCGTGAAAAAGGTGTTGGAGGATTCGTTGGCGAGTTGGCACTTAACCCGTTTAATCCAAGTAACCCAGTTGCAAAAGCGTTATTGATTCCAGTGAACTTGATTTTGGAATTAGTAACTTTCCTTGCTCGTCCAGTTTCGTTGGCTCTACGACTGTTCGGTAACATGTATGCAGGTGAGTTAATCTTCATCTTAATCGCGTTATTACCGTTCTGGATCCAGTGGGCGTTATCTGTGCCTTGGGCTATCTTCCACATTCTTGTAATCACGCTGCAAGCATTTATCTTTATGATGCTGACCATCGTTTACTTGAGCATGGCAAGCGAAAAGCATTAATGGTATTGCCTAACTATCACCTGATGGTTGGGCTTAAATTTTAGTTTAATTTGGTAATAACCTAACCTCTGAGGAATTTTTCATGGAACTCACTTTAGGTCTAGTTGCAATTGCATCTGCTATCTTGATCGCTTTCGGTGCTTTAGGTACTGCGATTGGTTTTGGTCTTTTAGGTGGTCGCTTCTTAGAAGCTGTTGCTCGTCAACCAGAATTGGCTCCACAACTTCAAACTCGTATGTTCTTAATCGCGGGTCTTCTTGATGCTGTGCCTATGATCGGTGTTGGTATTGGCTTGTTCTTCATCTTCGCTAATCCATTTGTAGGTTAATAGCTTAATTCCTAAATCCACATATTGAGGAATAGCGAAATGAATATCAACCTCACATTGATTGGTCAAGCAATTGCATTTGCGATGTTCGTCGCATTCTGCATGAAGTTTGTTTGGCCACCACTAATCAATGCGATTAGTGAGCGTCAGCGTAAAATCGCTGATGGCTTAAACGCTGCTGAAAAAGCTAAAGCTGACCTTGCTGATGCGCAAGCACAAGTTAAGGCAGAGTTAGATGCAGCGAAAGCACAAGCGGCTCAATTGATCGAACAAGCGAACCGTCGTGCAGCACAATTGGTAGAAGAAGCGCGTACCCAGGCTGCGGCTGAAGGTGAGCGTATTCGTCAACAGGCGAAAGAAACTGTTGATCAAGACATCAATGCTGCTCGCGAAGAATTACGTCAACAAGTTGCTGCTTTGGCAGTTGCTGGCGCAGAAAAAATTCTGAACCAACAAGTTGACGCAGAAGCTCATAATGCCATGCTGACTCAGCTGGCTGCTAAACTATAAGCGAGGCGAAATATGGCTGAACTCTTGACGTTAGCACGCCCGTACGCCAAAGCAGCATTTGCTTATGCATCTGAGCAGAATGCAACTGACGCTTGGTCAAATGCGTTACAACTGCTCAGTGCTGCGGTGCAAGACGAAGCATTTTCCGCTTATTTAAATCGCCCTGAGCTGACTCCTGCGGAACAAGTAGGTCTTTTTGCGAAAGTTTTAGGTGAAGATCAATCTCAATCAGTGTCTAACTTTTTGACACTTCTTGCAGATAATGATCGTTTAGTTTTATTGCCTGAAATTGCTGCAGAATACGAATTACTTAAATCGCAGAACAACAACACGTTGGAGGTGGAGATTGAATCTGCTTTTCCAATGGATGCGACACAAGAGCATATTTTAGCTCATGCGCTTGAAAAACGTTTTAACAGAACTGTACATGTGACTGTTAGCGTTAATCCGGCGTTAATCGCAGGTGTTGTGATTCGTGCAGGCGACCAAGTGATAGATGACTCTGCGCTTAACAAGCTTGAAAAAATGCGGACTCGTCTTCTTGCGTAACAGCAAAAAGACTGAACTTAAAAAAGATTGAGGAATAGCGCAATGCAACAACTGAATCCATCCGAGATCAGTGCGCTCATTAAACAGCGTATCGGCGATCTGGACACCAGCGCGACCGCTAAGAATGAAGGTACCATCGTCATGGTATCTGACGGTATCGTGCGTATTCACGGTCTTGCGGATGCAATGTACGGTGAAATGATCGAATTCGACGGCGGCTTATTTGGTATGGCACTGAACCTAGAACAGGATTCAGTGGGTGCCGTTGTTTTAGGTAACTACCTAAGCCTTCAAGAAGGTCAAAAAGCTCGTTGTACAGGTCGCGTATTAGAAGTTCCGGTAGGTCCTGAACTTCTTGGCCGTGTCGTAGACGCTTTGGGTAACCCAATTGATGGTAAAGGCCCTATTGATGCAAAACTAACTGATGCTGTTGAAAAAGTAGCACCAGGTGTAATTTGGCGTCAATCAGTCGACGAACCTGTTCAAACTGGTTATAAATCAGTTGATACCATGATCCCTGTAGGTCGTGGTCAGCGTGAGTTGATCATTGGTGACCGTCAAACTGGTAAAACAGCAATGGCGATCGATGCGATTATCGCTCAGAAAAACTCTGGCATTAAATGTGTATACGTTGCGATTGGTCAAAAACAATCAACAATTGCAAACGTTGTACGTAAGCTAGAAGAAACTGGCGCTATGGCGTATACAACTGTTGTCGCAGCTGCGGCAGCTGATCCTGCAGCTATGCAGTATTTAGCTCCGTACTCAGGCTGTACAATGGGTGAATACTTCCGTGACCGCGGTGAAGATGCGTTAATTATTTATGATGATTTGTCTAAGCAAGCTGTTGCTTACCGTCAAATTTCATTGTTATTACGTCGTCCACCAGGTCGTGAAGCGTATCCAGGTGACGTATTCTATCTTCACTCACGTCTTCTTGAGCGTGCTTCGCGCGTTTCAGCTGACTATGTTGAGAAGTTCACGAACGGTGCAGTAACTGGTCAAACTGGTTCTTTAACTGCGTTACCGATCATTGAAACTCAAGCGGGTGACGTATCTGCATTCGTACCAACGAACGTAATTTCGATTACTGACGGTCAGATCTTCTTAGAAACATCATTATTCAACGCGGGTATTCGTCCTGCTGTGAACGCGGGTATCTCTGTATCGCGTGTTGGTGGTTCTGCTCAAACTAAGATCATCAAAAAATTGTCTGGTGGTATCCGTACTGCTTTAGCACAATACCGTGAATTGGCTGCGTTTGCTCAGTTCGCTTCAGATCTTGATGAAGCAACTCGTAAGCAACTTGAGCATGGTCAACGTGTAACTGAGTTAATGAAGCAGAAACAATATGCTCCTTACTCAATTGCTGACCAAGCTGTATCTGTTTATGCATCTAACGAAGGCTACATGGCTGACGTTGAAGTGAAGAAAATCGTAGACTTTGATGCTGCGTTAATTGCTTACTTCCGTTCAGAACATGCTGCGTTAATGCAACAGATCGATGAAACTGGTGATTATAACAAAGACATCGAAGCAGCATTCAAAGCAGGTATTGAGAGCTTCAAAGCGACTCAAACTTACTAAGTTTATCTTTAGTTAAGTTTGGTTCACGGATCAACCTTCGGAAGCTCGAAAGAGCTTTCGAATACTAGGTTAAGCGTATGGCAAATTTAAAAGAAATTCGCGCCAAAGTAGCTAGTATCAAAAGCACGCAGAAAATTACTCGCGCGATGCAAATGGTAGCTGCTTCTAAAATGCGTCGTGCGCAAGAGCGCATGGCTCAAGGCCGTCCGTATGCCGATAATATGCGCCGTGTAATTGCTCACTTAGTTCAAGCAAATCCTGAATATAAACACCGTTATATGGTTGATCGCCCTGTTAAGCGCGTTGGCTATATCGTGGTGTCTTCAGATCGTGGCTTGGCAGGTGGCTTGAACATTAACTTGTTCAAGAAAGTTGTGCAGCATGTCAAAGCACAACAAGAGCAGTCAATTGAAGTTGAATTTGCTTTGATTGGTCAAAAAGCGGTTTCGTTTTTTAAGAATTACGGCGGTAAAGTGCTTGGTGCAACGACCCAACTTGGCGACGCGCCGAGTTTGGAACAGTTAACTGGCTCTGTACAAGTTATGCTTGATGCATTTGATAAGGGCGAATTAGATCGTATCTACCTCGTTTCAAATGGTTTCGTCAATGCGATGACCCAACAGCCTAAAGTAGAACAACTTGTTCCTTTAGCACCAGCGCAAGCAGGCGATGATCTCAACCGTACTTATGGTTGGGACTATATCTACGAACCAGAAGCAGAAGAATTGTTAAATGGTTTGTTGGTTCGCTACATCGAGTCTATGGTTTATCAAGGTGTGATTGAAAACGTTGCATGTGAGCAGTCTGCTCGTATGGTCGCAATGAAAGCAGCGACAGACAACGCAGGCCAATTGATTAAAGACCTACAACTCATTTACAACAAGCTGCGTCAAGCCGCGATTACTCAGGAAATTTCCGAGATCGTTGGCGGTGCCGCTGCCGTTTAACATTATTAAGTTTGAATTGAGGAGACAGCAATGAGTAGCGGTCGTATCATTCAGATCATCGGCGCGGTTATCGACGTCGAGTTTGAGCGCAATAGCGTTCCTAAGATCTATGACGCTCTCCAAGTTGACGGTACTGAAACTACTTTAGAAGTTCAGCAACAGCTTGGCGATGGTGTTGTTCGTACCATCGCAATGGGTTCTACAGAAGGTCTTAAACGTGGCCTTAATGTAACTAGCACAAATGCACCGATTTCTGTTCCAGTGGGTCCTGCTACGCTTGGTCGTATCATGGACGTATTGGGTCGCCCTATCGATGAAGCAGGTCCTGTAGCGACTGAAGAACGTTTGCCGATTCACCGTCAAGCACCTTCTTATGCTGAACAAGCAGCTTCTACTGATCTTTTAGAAACTGGTATTAAAGTAATTGACTTACTTTGCCCGTTCGCGAAAGGTGGTAAAGTTGGTTTATTCGGTGGTGCGGGTGTTGGTAAAACCGTTAACATGATGGAGTTGATCAACAACATCGCGAAAGCACACTCAGGTCTATCTGTGTTTGCTGGTGTTGGTGAGCGTACTCGTGAAGGTAACGACTTCTATCACGAAATGAAAGATTCTAACGTTCTTGACAAAGTAGCAATGGTCTACGGTCAGATGAACGAGCCACCAGGTAACCGTTTACGCGTAGCGTTAACTGGTTTGACTATGGCTGAATACTTCCGTGATGAAAAAGACGAAAATGGTAAAGGTCGTGACGTATTATTATTCGTCGACAACATCTACCGTTATACACTTGCGGGTACTGAAGTATCAGCATTGTTAGGTCGTATGCCATCTGCGGTTGGTTACCAACCGACACTTGCAGAAGAAATGGGTGTTCTTCAAGAGCGTATTACGTCTACTAAGTCTGGTTCGATCACATCGATCCAAGCTGTATACGTACCTGCGGATGACTTGACTGACCCATCACCTGCAACAACGTTTGCTCACTTAGATGCAACAGTAGTATTGAGCCGTGACATCGCATCTTCTGGTATTTATCCAGCGATCGATCCACTTGACTCAACTTCACGTCAGTTAGATCCATTGGTTGTTGGTCAAGAGCATTATGAAATTGCACGTTCTGTACAGAACGTATTGCAACGTTATAAAGAGCTTAAAGATATTATCGCAATCTTGGGTATGGATGAATTAGCTGAAGAAGATAAATTGGTTGTTTACCGTGCGCGTAAAATCCAACGTTTCTTCTCTCAACCATTCCACGTAGCTGAAGTATTTACTGGTGCTCCTGGTAAATTAGTACCGCTTAAAGAAACTATTCGTGGCTTTAAAGGTCTATTAGCTGGTGAATACGATCACATCCCAGAACAAGCGTTCTATATGGTTGGTGGTATTGACGAAGTGATTGCTAAAGCTGAGAAACTCTAATTTAAGGAGATCATCTCATGGCGACTATGCAATGTGATGTCGTAAGTGTTAAAGAGTCTATTTACTCTGGACAAGTTACGATGTTAATCGCAAAAGGTGCGGGTGGTGAGTTAGGTATTTTACCTGGACATGCACCACTTGTAACTTTACTCCAACCTGGACCGATTCGTGTTCAGTTGGAAAATGGTACGGAAGAAATTGTTTACGTATCTGGCGGTGTGTTAGAAGTTCAACCTCATGTTGTTACGGTACTTGCAGATAGTGCAATCCGTGCAGACAACTTGGATGAAGCTGCAATTATGGAAGCTCGTAAACAAGCTGAACAATTGCTAGCAAATCAAAAGAGTGATTTGGATTCTGCTGCTGCACTTGCTGCGTTGGCTGAAACAGCTGCTCAGCTTGAAACGATCCGTAAAATCAAGAATCGTGCAATGTAATTGCAGATTTAAGATTGAAAAAGCCACCGTCAGGTGGCTTTTTCATTTAGATTGACTTTATGAATCTGACAATTATCACAATTGCCTTTATAAAAAGGTTCAGTAGCAATACGATCAAGAATAGATATTCTTAAAGATATAAGAAAATAATGCTTAGTTTATTTAAACTTTTTTTATTTGGTAATCTGTGCGTGAAGCATAAATTAAGGATATATTTAACAATCTAGCAACTCGCTTAACAATAGTGATCGGAAGTAAGAGCTTGCTGATTTTTCTATATTTGCAATAACGAATAGATCTTATAAAAATTCAATTAGGAAGTATATGTTACCGAGTAATGTCTTAAAGTTGCGTTTAGATCGCATCGAACAACAAGGGCATCATTTATCTGTCAAAGACCAATTGAAGCTGGTAACGCTCACCCAACCTGATTTAACTGCAAATATTTACACACAAATATTTAATCTTACTTTACCCAAGATTTGGAATTTTCGTCATTCCACCAAAGAAGATATTCATTGTGCTTTACGTTTAATTCAATTAATTACAGAGACCTTTATTCCTGTTTATAAGTTCCATGCACAAAAAAATGCATGGCTAGAGCAGTGTTTAGCATTTCGTTTGCAATATTCAGAAGAAAAATTTAGCTCAAATGAAATTCAAACGATTTTGTTGCAGTTATCAGAGTGCAAAGACGGTGAATTAAAACTGAGTGTTTTGAAACAATTGTGTGATGAATACGATATTGTTGAAATCAAATTGAATCTTGCGAAGTTGTATGTGCGTTTGGAAAATTGGCATGCAGCTATAGAAATCTATGATCGTGTCTTCCAGCAACAACCTACACAGCATGAAGATATTCACTACGATTACATTCAAAGTCTGTTAAATCGTAATCATTATTCGAATGAACATGGTCATGGTGATATCGTTGAGGCTTTGGATCGACTAGGAAATCTTGATCAGATTCAACAGCAAAAACTACACGATGAACTGACACGACGAGCTGTAGGCTTATTATTGCCTGAGAATCTCAACTCGCATATTGTGCAATCTCCAAAACCATTTATACATCTTCAGCATAAGCTAAAGTTCGTTGGATACTCTTTAAATCATTGGCTATCGGCTGATGAGTTTGTTGTACCTTATTATAAAAATAGAATTGAACAAGCACCTAAATTGCTCAATAACCAAGAGGTGGTTATGCATTTAGATCGCCATAAAGCAGCAAATGCAGCACTACAGAAAATATTAATTGGGCGAGATTTAAAATTTGTTAGTGGAATTAACGCTGCTAATCATAGTTTAGGATTTATTTGGAATTATTTTCATATCAATCCTTTGGTTTTAGATGCGCTTGTCACTGCTTCAAAGGGTGATCGAGAAGCATTTTATAATTTAAAACAGATTCCAGCGCCTGATTATAATCATGATGCTGCTATGCAGCAGATATCATCTTATTTGGCTAAACAACAAGTAGCATATAACTTGAGTCAGCAGGGACATAGCATTGAGTTTGTAGAGCATTCACATTTAGCTGGATTTGACCTTATTGTGGATGGTACACCGATGCAGGTTAAATGCACGCTTGATAATGAAAAAGTCGAAAAATTTGCGCAGAGCTATCCACATATTGCAATTATCGTGAATATTGAACTGGCTCATTTGCAAGAAAAATACCCATCGGTTTTTTCTGATTTAGCACTTAGTTATGAGTCGGTCCAACGCACTGCTCAGCAAAGCTTACAGCAAGTCGTTGGACGTGAGGATTTTTTACCAATCCCTTTAATGAATACGGGTTTTGCCGTCTATCGTAATTTTAATAAAGTACAAACTAGACAAACAGTACGCCCTTTTCTGCAATACAAATCGTCTAACTCTACTATGAAAAATGGTTTGGCTTTAGGAGCAGCAATCGGTGGGATGGTCTCAGGTTCGATCGGTGCTTTTTTTGTTGGGGGACTAGCGATTTATCGAACTTGGCGTGTTCAGAATAAAGAACAAACCAAATCGGCTCATGAGAAACAACAAATCATTGCTCAAAGAAACCAAGTCATGGATTTGTTGATTGATTTTGCGGAATGGTTTACTCACGACCTACTCAAGTATCGGATTGATTTATATGCTTACCAACTCAGACAAATTGAAATGAAGCTGATGGGACAGATACCTGAGTTGTCTCTTTCTACTTTGTTGTTTGCCTATAAGTTTGAAGCGCATCATCGAGCGGTAAAGTTGTATGAATGGATGCAGCAACAATTGACACATGACAATCCCAAACGCAAAGTTCAAGCAGGTTGGGTGGCATTAGCACAATCAGATCAGTTTATGTCGATTGAGTTGAAGCAACGTCTTAATCAATTGAATACTGTATTAGATCAATATAAAAAGATGACTCACATGGGGCATGATTTTCCAAATCTAAGCAAGCAGAAAGCTAATACTTCAGTCTCTATGCCATCGTATCAGATACAACCCATCAAAATGAGTTATGAGATTTGATGCTGGCGTAATCCTAATTACTCATCATCAAAAAGAGCGCTCTCAAGCGCTCTTTTTGATGTATTTTATTTTGCTAATTCAGCTTCAATTGCATTTACGATGCGTTCATCATCCGCTGTAATATCTGGTGCAAAACGCGCCACAATTTCACCTTTTTTATTTACCAAGAATTTTTCAAAATTCCATAAAACTTCAGGTGGATTGTTTGGCGTTAAACCATAATCAACTAAATCTTTCCACCAAGGACCTTCACCAATACGTTCAGGGATTGCTTGAGTTAGTGTTTGATAGAGTGGATGTTTGTCATCGCCAGCAACGGAGATTTTTGCAAATAAAGGGAAATGAACATCGTAATTTAATGAACAGAATTGCTGAATTTCATCATTACTACCAGGTTCTTGCTCTAAGAAGTTATTTGCTGGAAAACCTAAGATTTCTAAACCTTGATCTTTCTTCGCTTGGTACAGTTTTTCCAAACCTTCATATTGGGGAGTTAAGCCGCATTTAGATGCGACATTGACGATTAAAAGTACTTTACCTTGGTATTGTTCAAGGTCGACTTCCTGACCTTTGATGTCCTTAACAGGAATGTGATAAACCGATTGGCTCATGGAATACGTCCTAATTTGTTGTTGTGACAAGACTTGTTTGTTTTAACTGCTTATTTATCAGAGTGCAATCTTATTCATAGTAATCAATACAAATAATGAGCAAAAGAAGAAAGCTGAATTAGGTAGATGCATTTTTGAGTTGAATAGGTGTTTGTCCTGTATAGCGCTTAAAAAATTCGATAAAACTTGAACTGTGTTGATACCCCAGAGAAAACGCAAGTTGTTTAATGGTCATCCCTTGGCGAAT
This sequence comes from Acinetobacter sp. SK-43, assembly GCF_015351505.1. Taxonomy (NCBI): domain Bacteria; kingdom Pseudomonadati; phylum Pseudomonadota; class Gammaproteobacteria; order Moraxellales; family Moraxellaceae; genus Acinetobacter; species Acinetobacter sp. SK-43. The sequence goes on along the minus strand of NZ_JADKPY010000003.1, from coordinate 22,350 downwards.
TTGATTGATCGCATAGATGATCTTAGCTCGATTGCGCCATTCTGCTAAAGATAGCTGTAACTCTTGTTGGCTGAGGCGAAACAGATGACGTTCACTGAATGTAAAGTGCTGTAAGATCTGTTGTAGGCTCATATGAAATAATTCAGGATTCGCAAGTTGATCGAGAATCGGAGCTAAGATTGGATGCGTGCTTTGCGGCAAATAATGTGTATATGCTGGAGCTTGTTTTAGTTGATCGAATAACACTTGTAATAAATGTTCAAGATATTCGGGTGCAGGATTTTGCTTTTGTTGCTCTAGAATTTGGATGACCAAGGCGCGAAAAAAAGGTTGAATACTAAAACAGCGGCAGACATCGCCTAATGCATCTCCGAAACGAGGATGAAGTCGGATGCAAATATAATGAATTTCATGTTCAACAGGCAGTGATTGGTGTTCTGTGCGTGGTGGTAGCCATAGCCCATAGCTTGGCGGTGATAAGTAATATTTTCCTTCAATATCAAACTCTAGTGTTCCATTTAAACTAAAATTAAAGTCACCCCAAAGTGAAGAGTGAGGACTAACAACGTCATTCTTTTGATAGAGAAATTCATGCACCTCTATACCAGTTAAGAATGGAAATTGTTGGGTACCGTCAAACTTCATTTGGATTCTCAACTTTTAATTTTCACAAGTGACTTTGGGATTATTTAAGCCTTTGGCTAAAGTAAAAATGCTAATCAAGGCTAAAGCTACAAAGCTAATTACACCATAAATTAAGATATTTTCATTGAAGTGATCAACGACATAACCGCCTAATAATGAGCCAACAGCAATCATGACCTGGAACATGCCAACAAATAGAGGCATTCCTTTTTCAACAGCATTGGGTGCATGAACAAACATCCAAATATTCGCGGAAGTAGGAAAAGCTCCAAAGGCAAAGCCCCAAAGTGCGGTGAGGATGACAGCACCCAGTTCATGCACTGCAAATATAGGGAAGCCAAAGAACACAACTGCAAAGCAGAAACCCACAAAAGCAAGCGTGTAGCGAACATTTAAATTGCCACTATAACCTGCGAATGCATTCCCAAATACACCAGCAATTCCATAAAGTAACAATAGAGAACTGATGGTGGTGCCATCAAAACCTGCGATATTTTTAAAGAAAGGGGCTAAATAACTATAGGCACAGAAATGTGCTAAACCAATCAAGAGTACAATCAACATGCCACTACGTGCTTTGGGTATTCTTAACAGCGCAGGAAGATCACGCAGGTGAATAGCGGATTCAGGATTTAATTTGGGTAAGAAGATGATTTGTAATAAGAGGACGATTAAGCCAATTGCTGCCGTTATTCCAAATGCGCTACGCCATCCGTAGAACTCGCTGAGCCATGTGCCTATAGGAACGCCTAATACCGTTGCAAAGGTTACACCTGCCATGACGACTACGGTTGCCTTAGCGATGGGCAAATGAGCAGGAGCAAGTTTGCCACTCAAAGCAATTGCTGTTGCCCAAAAGCCTCCAATTGCAATTCCTAATACTAACCTGCTCAGTAAGAGGATATTAAAACTCTCAGCAAATGCAGTAATGGTATTTGCTATCACCATAATCGCAGTCAGTAGAATTAAGACATAACGACGATCTAGTTGTTTCACTGATATCGGGAGAAGGGGTGCTGCAAATGCTGCCATGACACCTGGTAGAGTGATAATCAAACCCGCAGTGCCAATAGAAATATTCAGATCAGCTGCAACACTGTTGAGTACGCCTACAGGCAGAAATTCACTGGTCACCAGTGCAAAAGCGCTGATTGCGACTGCGAGAATCGCATACCAACTCCCTTGATTTTTCGTTGATGATGCGCAACTAGATTCGGGAGAGTAAGAGTTTTCCATATAAAATTCCTTTATTGTTAGATGCATAACAATAAAATTTTGGATACTGGTTAAATTTTTATAACGATCGTTATAAAATAAAAATAGATGCGTCAATTAATTTAATAATGATCGTTATGAAAATATCTGTGGCTTTTATGAAAGATACGCATGAATCTCACCTAATGCCTTGTGATAATAGCCTTAAAAAGAAACGTGGTCGCCCAAAGTGTTTTGGGAGCATGGCTTTGAAGCGACATCGATGAGTGATTTAACTCAAGCTTTAGGGTTAACTGCACCCAGTTTATACAGTAGCTTTGGTGATAAGGTGGGACTTTTTTATAAGTGTATCGACTACTATTTGGCTCATGAAGCATGTCCAATTGAAGCGATTTTCTTAGAGGCGAAAACTGCCAAAGTCGCATTTGAATTATTTCTTTATGACAATGTACAACGTTTGGTTCAACCCAATAAACCTACAGGTTGTATGCTTGTCGTTGCTACCATGAATTGTTCTGATCATGCGCAGACAGTGCAGCATACTATTCTTGAAAAGCGCCTGAAGACCAAACAAAAAATGCTTGAGCGTTTAAAACAAGGTGTAGAAAATGGTGACATTGCTCAGTCTACCTCTATACAAGAGATGGCAGATTTCTATGCAACAGTCTTACAAGGATTGACTGTGCAAGCACGAGATGGTGCAACGGTTTAACAACTGCATAAGGTGGTTGAACACGCAATGCGTAGCTGGGATTTATTCTAAATTTGATGTCTAAACAGCGATATAAATGTCTGAAATACGATATTTAAATTGATTTAGACATCTTTCAAAATATTCGCATTACTTAGAAAATGCGGGAAAGTGGATGGGTCAGCTAAGCAAATATCAAAAATGGGTGTTTATCTTACCTCTCATTGCTGTTTTCATTTGGTCATTAAACATTGCGGTGACTCGTTATGTTGCAGATTATATTTCACCTGCCAGTATTAGTTTTTATCGGTGGTTTGTCGCTTTTATTATCCTGACGCCATTCATGCTGCCCAAAGTTTGGCAACAACGTGCTTTGATTCGACCTTTGATTGGACGTTTAGCTGTGCTAAGTGCTTTTGGTATGGTGTTATATCAAGGTCTTTCATATACCGCTGCACATTATACGACGGCGACCAATATGGGCATCGTCAATGCATTTGTTCCCATTTTTACTATATTTATTTCATATTTGATTTTAAAGGATAAACCTAATCGTTTTGCGATCTTTGGTAGTTTATTGTCCTTTGCTGGATTGATCTATGTGATGAGCCAAGGTCAGCTTTCTAGTTTGTTTGCTCAAGGCGGGCATTGGGGAGATGCTGTCATGGTGATTGCGGTAGGATTCTATGCATTTTATGGGGTGTTTCTCAAAAAATGGCAACTCCAGTTACCCTTGATGACCAGTCTATATGTCCAAATAGGGTTTGCATTGTTATATCACGTCCCATTTTTATTATATTTAGGCTTGGATGCGATTGATGCGGAGAATGCCATGAGTGTGCTTTATGCTGGTATGTTTCCATCTTTGATTGCTCCCTTGTTATGGATGGTGGCAGTACAAGTGATTGGCCCAAATCGAACCAGTATTTTTATGAATCTTATGCCTGTATTTACGGCAGTGATAGCCAGTGTTTGGTTAGCTGAACAATGGACAATTTATCACTCGATTGGCGGTATAATGATTCTCATAGGGATTATTTTGGCTCAAAAAAAGACAAAAAAAGTTGTTCAATCACAGTTGGAAACGGCGACTTAGTTGCGCATAAATGAGATGGTTTTGCTTAAAAGAGCAACAAACGAACGTAATTTTTTTATTAACTGTTTATTCTTTCTATATGATTTACAAATATATTTTAAAGGAGTGCCTCATTTGTAATTCTGAAAAAGATCAATAAAAATAAAAATATATTTTTATTGGATCTTTAAAACTGACAAAAAAGGTACGCTTTTCACTTTTTTTGTTAGATAAATAATATATTTGTATAAGATGAATGATTGATCCATAATACTCAACACAGCAAGATGATTCGTTTTAGAATGAATGAGTTGCTTACCAAATTTGCGAACCCTCTGGATGTGATGATACACATCCTTTTTATGCTCAGTTATCCCTATATAACTGAGCTTTTTTTTATCTGCTATTCATGTAATTAAGCGCGAATCACTTCACCTGTTAACGCATTTAGAATACGACTTGGTTCTTGGCTCAAGCCTAATTTACCATCTAGATAATGCAGAGATGAACCAAAATAATCTTGTGCTTCTTCTAAACTTTTTGCTGGAGTTAAGCCTGCGGGATTTGCGCTTGTCGATACGATAAATCCACCAAATGAATCACATAGCTCTACACACAAAGGATGTGTTGTTACACGAACAGCAACCAAAGGGTGTTGTCCTTTAATCCAAGTCGGGATGTGTTGATCGGCTGGAAGTAGCCATGTTGTGGCACGTTCGGTCTCTTGACGATTTGACCAACTAGCAATCACTTGGTTGCGGAGGCTGGATTCTAGGTTCTGTAGTAGATGTTCTACTTGTTCTAGATGCCCAGCTAATAAAATCACGCCTTTTTCAACTGGACGATGTTTTAACTCAAGAATGTCTTGAAATGCTTGTTGATTAAAAGGATCACAGCCCAAACCCCAAACGGCTTCTGTTGGATAGGCGAGGACTTGTCCTTGTTTTAGACAATCAGCGGCTTCGGCAATCGAGTTTGTAATCATGTCTAGGAGGGTACTAACAGAAAAGATTGGCTATAGTTTAATGGATTGGACGACAACGTAAATAGCGACCACCTTGTTGTATGCACAAACCTAGTAACTCTAATTCCATTAATTGAGATGTGATTTCAGAGATTGGTGCTGGATAGCGTTGGCTGAGTAAATCTAAATCCTGTCCAATCCAATCTAAATTCTGATACAAGCTAATCAAATGTGGTGGAAGTGTTGAGTGCTGTTCTACAGCATCTTTAGTGTGTTGTTGGGTCTGCCAATGTGTAGGTAATGCTAAATCTTCAATAATCTGTTCAGGATGATCGACCAAAACAGCCCCTTCACGAATAAGTTGATGACAGCCTTGATGGTATTCACTGTAAATATGACCAGGGATAGCAAATACCATTTTACCTTGATTGGCTGCTTCATTCGCCGTAATCAAAGATCCACTTTTTAGTGCTGCTTCAACCACTAAGACACCTAAACTTAAGCCACTAACAATCCGATTTCGTCGTGGAAAATGTTGTTGTAATGGGAGTGTCGTAGGAAGAAACTCTGTGATGATGGCACCTGATTGAGCAATTTGTTGTGCCAATGGTTTATTTTGAGTGGGATAAACGGTATCTAACCCAGTACCTGTGACAGCGATACTTCGATGATGTGCTAAGCCACCGCGATGAGCAGCTTCATCAATCCCATGTGCAAGACCACTGGTAATATAAAATCCTTTCTCACTAAGGTAATAAGCAAAATCATAAGCCACTTGGCGACCATGTGGACTAGGTTTGCGGCTCCCCACTAATGCAATTTGCGGTTGCAGTAAAGCCTGAAGATGACCTTGACCAAATAATATGGGTGGATGATCTGCATAAGGTATGAGTTGTTTGGGATAGTCAATATCGTGTGGCGTCACGATAAAGTCACAGTGCTTCAAAATCAGTTGAACTATCTGTTCAAATTGTTTTTGACCTTGTGTGCTTTGAAATTCTTCTAAGCGTTTTAGATGGTTTGCATGTAAACCGAGTTGATACCACTCAGAGAATCGGTGGCTTTGTGTTGCTTGTTCACAACTCCCAAAATGTTTCAGAATTTTGTGAAAGCTGGATAGGGAATGTTGAACCAAATACCACACCAACACGGTATGGTAGTGGTGGGGTGATAATTGATTCAACATAGTTTGTTCTTAGTCATCCAAGCGTGGTGGTTGGATGTTTGAACCGACCTTGATTGGTAGTTCACTTTCTAAAACGTAGGCATAGCTGATACGATCAAAACTCTTGAAGATCATCAAGCTACCCACATATTGTCCAGGTAATTTAACTTTCTCTTTAGTTTTTGGATCTTGTACGATCTCACCCTCTTGGTAGGTGCTAAAGACTTGACCAATTTCAACGCCATCAGCAGTACCACGATCAACAGTGACAACACCATTTTTTGCGGCTGTACCAATCGATCCTAATACACGAATCACTTTACCGCCATCGCGTACTTGTTTTGCATCGATAGGATAGAACAAGGTTGGCAACATTGCCTCTTGTTCAAGCATCACGCGATCACCACGACGAACTTCGCCGTTATAGCTATCAGTGAGTTCAACCGTAGTAATGTCGTTTTCATTGCGCACAGCAACACCAGATGCGATTTGAAGTAATTCAACACCTAGGTTATGTTTTTTACCTTGCTCATCAACAACGATGTAAGGTTCACCTTCACGGTAAACGCCATAACGCTGACCATTTTCTAGACCTTGACCACGGACGTAAACACTTTGTCCTTTGCCTGCAAGCACGCGATTGTCAGCTGTGCCTAAGATATAAGGGGTATTCGCAATCGCATCCGCTGGTAATACTGAACTACGTTCTAACCATTGTTGAATATGAGCCAATGGAATAACAGGCACACTATTGTTCAATGCTTCGATACGTACTTGCGGACGTAAAGTTGTTCCACCACCTGTATAACGACGAATAATACCGTCACAGCCGTCACCTTCATCTTTACCGATTAACGGTTTGCCATTCAAACTACAGAGTAGTAAGCGGTCACCTGGATAAATCCAGTGAGGATTCTTAACGTGTTTATTGCTTGCCCAAATTTCTGGCCAGCGCCATGGTTTACTTAAAAACTTGCCTGAGATATCCCAAAGGGTATCGCCTTTTTTCACTACATAGACATGTGGTGCCCCAGCTTTAACAGAGGGTGGGCTAACATTAGGGCTTGCTGCATGCGTTATATTTACCGTCATGCCTAATCCTGCACAGATGGCAACAGCAATCAGTTGTTTTTTTAACCCCAAGGCATGAAATGAGTGTATGCCGTTTAAAACCTTTTTCATTATCATAATTCCTAAAAATTATGTGTGTAGTTGCGCTATAATAACGACTTTACACACAATTTTTTGATCAAGCATTCCCTTCAGTTGGTTTTCTGATCAATGGCATAAATGAGGAACAGTATGGCCTTATTACCTATTTTAAGTTTTCCTGATCCCCGTCTTCGTACCATTGCCAAGCCAGTCGAAGAAGTCACTGATGATATTCGTCAGCTTGCAGCAGATATGTTAGAAACCATGTACGAGGCACCGGGTATAGGTTTAGCGGCAACTCAGGTTGATCATCATATTCAGCTTATTGTCATGGACCTTTCTGAAGAGAAAAATCAACCGATGGTGTTCATTAACCCCAAAGTCACTCCACTGACTCAAGAGACTCAGCCGTACGAAGAAGGCTGTCTCTCTGTGCCTCAAATATACGACAAAGTTGAGCGTCCGTCACGTGTAAAAATTGAAGCAATTAACCTTGATGGTCAAGCATTTGAGTTAGAAGCTGACGAACTTCTCGCAGTTTGTATCCAACATGAAATGGATCACTTAAATGGCAAACTTTTTGTTGATTATTTATCGCCATTAAAACGTCAGCGTGCACGTGAAAAGGTTGAGAAAGTAGTACGCCAGCGTGAAAAAGAGAAAGTTGCCGTGAAGCGCTAAGCTCATCGTTGGTTTTTCGTGATGCCATTATTGTTTCGCAGTGGTTTATTATTCGCATTTACCGCAGTCTGTTTGCAGATTGCGGTCTTTTTGCAGCCTCTACTGCCGAAGCAATATCAAATCGCACCAGTTTGTGAAACGATTACCAAAGCTTTACTGTTACCTCAGGTACAAGCTGAGCACAGTCAATCACAGCATCATGCTCATCATCATTCACATCAACTCGAACAAGCACCTTTATCTACATCTTCGCACGATCATCACGATCCCAATCATCAATGTCAGTACTGTACGGTATATGCCAATTTAGTATTGCCGCCTGATGTGGGTGTCAAAGAAATTTTAGTTCGCGTTCAAGTACGTTTAGTCGCATTTCAGCAAACATTTCATCATGTTTATTTTGCGCTACAACGACTTTTTCTATTGCCACAAGGGCGAGCCCCACCTGTTTTCGCATAAATCAAAGCACTTTTTCTTAGGGTTTGTATGAACTCTAAGCCCGTTTTATTTATGTTTTAAGAGAAGACATCTCATGGCACAGCCTAAATTTTTATTACAACCCTTAACGGTTGCGATTCTTGCTGCCTCAAATTCGAGCTTACTTTGGGCAAATTCTGAAGATTTATCGACTCAGCAACGTGTTGAAGCAAAGCTTGCACCTATTGTTGTGACTGCTCAACAACCGAACCAAAATAATGGTTTAGTCATTGAAGCTGATCCTAAACAACCCATACAACCTGTACCAGCAACTGATGGTGCTGATTATTTGCAAAGCATCTTAGGCTTTAGTGCCATCAAAAATGGTGGAACGAATGGTGATGTTACATTTAGAGGAATGTTTGGTTCTCGGATAAAAATGTTGGTGGATGGAAGTGAGAGTTTAGGTGCTTGTCCACAACGAATGGATGCTCCGACTTCATATATTCAGCCTGAAAGTTTTGACAAAATTACGGTAGTGAAAGGTCCACAAACTGTTCAATACGCAACGCCTGGCTCTGCAGCAACGGTGATTTTTGAGCGCCAACCAGAGAATTTGAGTAAAGATCAGCCTTATCGTGGACAAGCGAGCGTCTTGATCGGTTCATATGGGAGACTCGATCATAATGTAGAGGCTGCGATTGGGGATGAGAGCAAATATGCGCGATTAAATGCTAATCGTTCTGTCTCAAATGATTATCAAGATGGTGATGGTCAGACGGTTCATTCAAATTGGGAGCGCTGGAATGCCGATCTTGCCTTAGGCTGGAAGCCTTCAGAAGATTCTTGGCTAGAGTTTCGTGCGGGTAAAGCAGATGGCGAAGCGGCATATGCAGGTCGTACTATGGATGGTTCGCAATTTAAACGCGAAAGTTTAGCTTTGCATGCCGAACAAAAGAATATCACTGAGGTGATTAAGAAGATTCAAGCACAGATTGATTACAGTTATAACGATCATGTGATGGATAATTTTAGTCTACGCACACCTCCGATGACCACGATGAAAATGCACGGTATGGAGATGACTGTACCGAACAAAATGTCGATTCGCGTTGATCGTCGTACCTTAAATACACGTCTAGCAGTAACAACCGATTGGGACAAATTTAGCGTGATTTCGGGTGTAGACACGCAACAGAATAAGCATGGTGGCGATATGGTGATGTATGCCATGCCGAAGATGAACATGCCTTATGCGGAAGACTTGAAGTTTCAATCTTATGGTGCATTTAGTGAGTGGACTTATGCGATTGATCAAGATCAAAAAGTCGTAGCAGGAGCGCGTGTCGATCAAATCAAAATAGACAATCTTCAAAATGCTAAAAATCGTAAAGATACTGTACCAAGTGGTTTTGTACGCTTGGAAAAGAGTCTCCCAGAACATGGTTTAAAGACTTATCTAGGTTTGGGGTATGTGGAGCGTACACCTGACTTTGGGGAGTTATATAGCACCACGACAGATCATGGTGTAGGTTCCACAGATATGATGGGTAAAACCACATATAAAATGGTGGATAATCTAGACAATCTGAACAATGAACGCACTGCACAATTGGATCTCGGTTTGCAAGCAGAGCATGGTGCATGGAGTACTTGGGCATCAGTTTATGCTGGATTAATCAAAGATTTCATCCTACTTGAATACAATACACCAGATAAAAGAAAACCACTTGCGCGTAATGTTAATGCCACAATTGCTGGGGCAGAGGCTGGGGTAGGTTATCAATTTAATAATCATTTCCAAGCAGATATTTCAGCAATGTATGCGTGGGGTGAAAATAGGTCAGATGATCGTGCTTTGCCACAGATAGCGCCTTTTGAAGCGCATATGAATCTTCGTTATGTGGATGAAAAATATAGTCTAGGATTGTTATGGCGTGCCGTTGCAAAACAGGATCGTATCAGTCTCAATGAAGGGAATGTGGTTGGTTATGATATCAATGAAAGTAAAGCGTTTAATACCTTGGCGATCAATGGAACATATCAATTGACCGATACTGTCGATGTTTCGGTAGGCGTTGATAATCTTTTAGATAAGGCTTACACCGAGCATTTAAATAAAGCAGGCGCTTCGATGTTTGGTTATGCTGCCAATGAGCAATTCAATAATATTGGACGTAATTATTGGATGCGTATGAGTATGAAGTTCTAAGGAATAAAAAAACAAGGTGGGAATTCCACCTTGTTTTATTTTGCAGTTAAGCCAAGCAATCTTGTTTTGGCATCAAACTATCGCAATACAAAGGATTTAAAGCACACTGTAGGTCATCAATTTGTTCTTGGGTCACATAGCCTTTAGCTTTGAGATATTCTGCAACGCGATCATCTCTTAAACTTAAGAATGCTGCATCGTAAACCCCTAAATCTACAAATAAAGCAGCAGTTTCTAAGCTATTAAAATGATCTAAAAATACGTCATTTTCATAGATCAGGAATACATGGTCTAAGTCTGCATTCGCATCGACTTTGAGTCGTTGTGCAAGCTCTAAAGGACGTGTTTTGATAAACAGTAAATCGGTCAATTCATCAAATTGTGATTTATCGAGTTGATGTGTGCCTGTTTTAACGTGCCCTAACCATGCTTTAAAGACGAGAACTGCACCACCACGAAGTAGGATGCTCCACATTTGATGGCGTGTATCGTGATCTAGATGTGCAGATTCATTTTCCAAGGCTTTAACTAGATTCTCTTCTTGCTGAGCTAATTTATCAAAAAGCCCTAAACCTTGTGGATGATATGCAGCTGGTGCAAAAACATCAAAATTCAGTTCGTGAAACACTTTGAGCGCGAGAGGAACAGCCGCTTGATATAGTGTATTTAATGCACGAGTGTGTAGTTCACTGAGCTTGCTTTGTTCGAAAATTTGTTGCCAGTCAAGTTCTGGAAGTAGCGCATTTGCACTGTATTGGCGATAAAATTGTAATGCGGTATGCTCTGAAGTGGCTGTATTGCTATTCATGATCAATGTCCTTTTTGGCGAGAGTAAGAAACCAAAGGATTGATGCATTGGTTTCTTGCAATTTGATCAATTTATGCGTGATTTAAAAAGCAAGTAGAATACGACTAAAGTTGTAGATGTGGATTTTTATGTTATAAAAACAATTAAAATCAATGATATATATAATTGTAAGTAAGTGTACAAACGTTCACTAATGTAAGTGGTTTATTTTGCCATAGTCAACTACTGTTTGAGCATTTTGGTCAATTTTTTAGCAACCAAAATGCTTTTTGTTGATCACTTCTGCCTATATCTAAAAATATTATGCTAGTCGCTGATCATTAATGGGCGTTTGACCCTTCTAACTTAATTTTTGTGCATCGGCATAATTTTTAATCCCGAAAGCCACGAACGCAGACCTGCTGGTTTTAGTGGTTTTTTCAGTAAGACGATATTCTGTTGTTTAAGTTTTTGCGGTAACTCTGGGTCAGAATCCGCAGTGATGAGTGCAACAGGAATGTGGGCAGGGCGATGCTGTTCGATAAAATCGAGTCCACGTTGATCATGATTTAAATGTTGATCAATTAGCCAAACCTGAATATCTTCATGTTGGATCAGCTCTAATGCTTCTGCTGGTTCAGTGGCAGTAAAGATTTGATAACCCCATTTGCTGAGTAAAGTCCGCATACCTTCCAAAATCGTTTCATCATTATCCAAACATAAAACTTTATAAGCCGTATGTTGTAATGCGGTCAGTTGTGGTGAGGCGACTTGAATTTTTGGAGCTTCTGCTAGAGGCACTTCAATCATAAAACAAGAACCTTTACCCAACTCAGAATAAACTTGAACAGAGAAATCTAGTAAGCTCGTCATACGTTGCACAATCGCTAGACCTAAACCAAGTCCTTGTTCACCCCATGGTGAAGTATGTCCACAACGTTCAAACTCTTGGAAAAGTTTTACGCGTTGTTGTTTGTTGATACCAGGTCCTGTATCCCACACACCGATTCGAATATGATTCGGACGTTGAGCTGAACGTAGCACACCCACTACAACACGACCTTGAGCGGTGTAACGTAATGCATTGCTGACAAAATTTTGGATTATTCGTCGCATCCATTGTGGATCAGTGTCTACCCAAAACTTAGTGTCATGCACTTTGAGTTGAATATTGCGTTGAGCTGCGATGGATTTAAATTGCAATTCGAGATCACTTAACAAATCATGTAATGAATATGCTTGGCGCTTCGGTTGAATGGTTCCACCTTCGAGGCGAGCAATATCTAAAAGTGCGGATAACATACTCTCTGCACCATAGAGTGCACGATCTAGCTGTTGTAGGGTGAGTTGATCATCTGGATTATCAATACTTTGCTCAAGTGCGGTACTAAACAGTCGTGCCGCATGCATCGGTTGCAATAAGTCATGGCTTGCAGCAGCCAAGAATCGACTTTTGGATTGATTGGCTTTATCGGCTTGTTCAAGTGCTAATTGCTGTTCTGTCAATGCATCGGCAAGCTGTTGGGTACGATCACGGACTCTTTCTTCTAAAACAGCTTCATTTTCACGGAACGCCGTAATATCTGCGAAAGTCGTGACAAAACCACCACCTTCGATTGGATTGCCACGCATTTGAATCACAAGACCATCTTTACGAATCCGTTCAAATTCATGAGCACTTCCCACTTTCATCCAATGAATACGTTTACGAACATGTTCCTCAACTGGTCCTGGACCACATTCACCACGTTCGGCGTTATAGCGTATAAGATCAGCAATTGGACAGCCGACATAAACTAAATCTTTAGGGTAATCAAACAGTTTTAGATATTGATTGTTCCATGCAACTAAACACATATTTTTATCGACCACACTCACCCCTTGAGTCATGTGATCAATCATGGTCATCAGTAAGTTTTGGTTGAAACGCTGCCATTGTGAGGCTTGGTCTAAGATATTGGCGACTTGACCTAAAGCTAAACCGTTATTGATCAAAGCAGTGGTCAATAATGTTCGTGCCGATGCTGCACCAATGATCCCCGCTAAATATTGTTCAGTAAAACGCCACCACATCCCATTTGCGACATGATTTTCATTTAAAACCACATGATTTTGTTCACAAAATTGCTGGAAGGCTTGGATTGTCGGTTTTTCACCTGTAATTCTTTTCGCGAGAGCGAGTAGGTCACCGACTTTTAATCGTGCGGCATTTTGATGTAAATCACTGAGATCTGTTGAAGTCTGTGCTGAAGGTAGAGGTTTGCTTTCGTAATAAAAGAAACTTTCAGCCTGAATTTGTTCAGCAATACTTGGGCGGTACAAGCGTGAAACCCAAATATACATGGCGATATTTAGTCCTAAAGACCATAAAACACCATGTGTTAATGGAACAAAAGATTCAAAACCCAATAATGCTTCCGGGCGTAAGCTATTAATATCAAAAGGACCAAACAGCAATAAATGTTGAGCAAAATTTTGATAATGCTCAGGAAGACTACGTAAAACTGTTGGGAATAACAGTGTATAGCTCCACATCACAAAGCCAACAATCAGTCCCGCGTATACGCCTTGACGACTAGCTCCTCGCCAGTACAAACCACCAATCAAAGCAGGTGAAAATTGTGCGACTGCACTAAAAGCGAGTAAGCCAAAAACAGATAGTTGGTTAATATCATTGAAAAAATGGAAAAACAAAAAGCCGAGCAGCATGACACCAACGATACTAATCCGACGAGTTAATTTCAAAACACGTGGCAGTTGTTGATCTTGACGAGAAATGATCTTAAATCGCCAAAGTGCAGGCATGATCAAATCATTGCTGAGCATGATTGACAGTGCCACTGATGCAACCAGTAACATTCCTGTAGATGCTGAAAATCCGCCTAGAAATGCCAGTAATGTAAGCCATTCTTGTTGATAACTGAGAGGTAGTGCGAGTACCGCAATATCAGGTGTGCCCAATGATTCAGGCAATGAGTGTAATGCCCAACTTGCGATAGGAATAATCGCGATGATGGTCAAAATCAAATACGCTGCAAACCAACGTCGAGCACCACGGATATGTTTTTCATCGCGTAACTCAACCACTGCAACGTGGAACTGACGAGGCAGACAAATCATGGCTAAACCAGCCAGTAGCGTTTGCACCCAAAAGGTTTCTGGAACGCCAACTTGTTGTAAGTCATGAAAATGTTGACTGACATCGTTGCTGACTTGTTTAATATTTTCAGGCGATTGCAATAAGAAAAATCCTGCAACACAAAGGAGGGCGAATAATTTCACAAAGGATTCAAAGGCAACCGCCAGCATCAAACCGCCATGCTGTTCCGTGTGTGCAATATGTCGTGTTCCGAAAATCATTGCCAAAATAGCCAAAAGGGCTGTCAGCATTAACACACTGTTTGTTGTCGTAGTGACGTGTGCATTTTGTTCTAGAATGACCGATGCACTGAGTGCAATAGCACGTAATTGCAATGCCAAATAAGGAACAATAGCAATGACTGCTAAAATCGTGACGAGTGCAGCCAAACTTCCACTTTTACCGTAACGAGCAGCAACAAAATCGGCAATAGATGAAATGGCATGGTATTGGCGAATACGTCCCAACCGTTTCCAAATATCGTAGCCAAACCAAATAAATAACAAAGGACCCAGATAAATCGGGAGGAAAATAACACCTTCTCGAACAGCAGCGCCTGTAGCACCATAAAACGTCCAAGATGAACAATACACGCCGAGCGTTAGGCTAAACAACAGCATACGACCACGTGGACTCAAGCGGCTAGCGTGTTTTTCACCGAAGAAAGCACAGCCGAAAAGTAGCACGATATAGAGGGCGAGTACCCCGATAATAAGCCAACTGTTCATATTGCCCACGTGTTCAAATTCCATTTTTTATCATACCCGATGCTTCGCTTGCATGATGAGTTGAGATGTGCATTTAGAGACCAAAGTCTAAGTTACGAGTCAAGCATAATCTTGTTAACTTTAATTATGAAAAATCCCATTTGAAAAAGGGGTCCATGGTTGGACACAAAAATAAGGAGTCGGTTATGGATGATTCACAGGTAGAACGAATTCTACGTAATCCAAAGTTTCAAGAGATGGTGAGCAAGAAGCGTACTTTAAGTTGGACATTAACAGCAATCATGTTGTTTATCTACGTCGGCTTTATGCTTTTAGTTGGCTACAACAAAGAATTTCTAGCAAGTTCATTTAGCGGTGGTGTAACAACATGGGGGATGCCTCTTGGTTTGGGCATTATCGTGTTGTCCTTTTTGTTATGTGGTGTGTATTCATATATCGCCAACAATAAATTAGACCGTCTAAATGAAGAGGCTCTCAAGGAAGTTGAGGCGATCACACATGAAAAAGGAATGCACTGAGATGAAAGGGACGTCAATAAAAGCGAAACTCTTCGCTCTCACAAGCTTGGTGAGTTCTGGAATCGCCTACGCTGGACCAGACCTTGGAGCAGCAGAGCAGCAAGCAACCAACTGGCACGCGATCATTATGTTTATGATCTTCGTGGGTTTTACGCTGTTTATTACTAAATGGGCAGCAAAACAGACAACAAATGCTAGTGATTTCTATACGGCAGGCGGTGGTATCAGCGGTTTCCAAAATGGTTTGGCGATTGCGGGTGACTATATGTCGGCAGCATCGTTCTTGGGTATTTCCGCACTTGTTTTCAGTTCAGGTTTTGATGGCTTACTCTACTCACTTGGTTTCATGGTGGGTTGGCCAATTGTATTATTCTTAGTTGCAGAGCGTTTACGTAACTTGGGTAAATACAATTTATCTGACGTGGTTTCTTTCCGCTTAGATGAGAAGCCAGTCCGTACCTTAGCAGCATTTAGTTCATTGGTTGTTGTTGCATTCTATTTGATTGCTCAAATGGTGGGTGCAGGTCAGTTAATCAAATTATTGTTTGGTCTGAACTATAACATCGCTGTTGTGATCGTTGGCTTACTGATGATGGCATACGTAATCTTCGGTGGTATGTTGGCGACCACTTGGGTACAAATCATCAAAGCGGTGATGTTACTCAGTGGTGCGACTTTCATGGCATTTATGGTAATGAAGGCCGTTGGATTTAGTTTCACGAATATGTTTAACCAAGCGATTGGTGTTTATAGCCAAGCGCATGGTATGAGCTGGGAAGAGGCTGCAAAAATCATGGGGCCAGGCAAACTCGCTGCAAACCCAATTGATGCACTGTCATTAGGTCTTGCTTTGATGTTTGGTACTGCTGGTTTACCACATATCTTAATGCGTTTCTTCACAGTTAAAGATGCAAAAGAAGCACGTAAGTCTGTAGTTGTTGCAACTGGTTTTATTGGTTACTTCTATCTTTTAACTTTCATCATTGGTTTCGGTGCAATCTTGTTTGTTGCAAACAACCCTCAATTCCTTGATGTTGCAAAAGCTGCTATGACCGGAAAATTAGAGTTGGTCGGCGGTAACAACATGGCTGCGGTTCACCTTAGTGATGCTGTGGGTGGTGACCTATTCATGGGCTTCATCTCAGCAGTGGCTTTCGCAACAATCTTGGCGGTTGTTGCTGGTTTGACACTCTCAGGTGCTTCTGCAATTTCTCATGACCTTTATGCAAACGTATTCAAAAAAGGTAAAACGACTCCACAATCAGAATTGCGTATGTCTAAAATTGCAACTTTAGGCTTAGCAATCTTTGCAATGATCTTGGGGATTTTGTTCGAGAAACAAAACGTTGCCTTCATGGTTGGTTTAGCATTCTCTGTAGCATGTTGTGCAAACTTCCCAGTCCTTGTTTTATCAATGTTCTGGAAAGGCTTAACGACTCGTGGTGCGGTTATCGGTGGTGTTGTTGGTTTAGTTGGTGCAGTGACTCTGATTATCTTATCAAAAGCAGTTTGGGTAGATACGCTTGCGATCTCAGAAACAGCACCAAACCCATTTAATGGTCCTGCATTATTTGCTATGCCACTATCGTTCTTATGCTGCTGGTTCTTCTCTGTAACAGACAAGTCAGCACGCGCTCAAAAAGAACGCAAAGCATTCGACGCACAGTTTGTTCGCTCACAAACAGGTATTGGAATCTCAGGTGCATCTGATCACTAAGTAGATTCTACGCTTTATTAAAAAGCCCTCATCATTGAGGGCTTTTTAATTGCTAATGCATACTGGCCAGTTGTTGTGCTTGATTGCGATAAAGAGACAAGCCAAGTTTTTGCAGATGGCGTCCATTAAGTTCAAGAAACTGATTCAATCGTGGAATATGTTTAGCACCTGAGTAAAGTGCCAAGTTTCGGCCAATCAAATAATAGGCAAACCAAGAGGCTGACTGAGGGGTTAAGCCCAACAATTTCATCTTCTTACGTCCTATAAAGAACTGAGTCAGTTCTAAGTGTTGTTTATATGCCAATTTTTGTTGAAAAGAGCGTAAATAACGATATTTTCGTTCAAAAGGTTCTTTGGAAAGACTTGAGCCAAGTGAAATACTACTTGCATCCGATTTTGGATGCGCGAATTGCATCCAGTAGATGAGTTTCCATCCTTCAGATTCCTGATCCACCAACCATTTTTCCTCAATTCCCATCAACCAACCTGCATATTTCCAAAAGTGTAAAAAGCTGTCGACTTCCTCAGCACTTGGAAAGATACCTAAGGCTCGAATTCCTAATAGCACCACCCCACTAAAGGCAATATTCGTCATGGCTTGATCATATTGATTAATTGGTAAGCCCCATGTTTCAGCATCCCATTTTTCTGATTTTTGTAGCTGATGCCGTACTAAAGAATGAATGAAACGAACATAAATTGTGGAACAAAAGCCCTTGTTATAACGTTCAAAGCCCTCTTTCTCTGTGATATCAACCCACCATTTTGTGGTTTCTGCAAGGCGCGTAGCTGCTTGTTTTTTTAATGCACCTGTGAGGATTAGCGGTTGGTTAAAACCAGGATACATATAGCCCGCCATTAAAGAGAGATCTCTAAGAATCAGACCATTATTTGCTCCCAATCGATAAGTGAATTGCAGAGCTTTATCTATTTTGACTTGGTCATACCAAGTGGGTTTTCGTTCAACTAAGCTAAAAAATTGTGTCAGTTCAGGAACGTCATGAGGCAGTTTATCTAAACCTTCATATAACGCCGTCTCAAAGTATTTTCGATGAAGTTTCGGATTTTGTAATACCCATCGCATCACTTGATCCATCGGCTCATCACCTGCTTGAAGCGCTTCATTGAGTTGTAAATATTCAGCATAGCTTGGTTGTAGATGTTGATTGGTCATATAACCCAAGATTTTGGTTTTTAAATTGGACTGCACCATAGTTTCAAATGCAGCTAAACGACTTGGCTTAGGGATGCTTAGCATTGCAAAACACCTTTGATTGTTATTTAATCAAAGCATAATATGAATATTTATTCGCATTCAATTCGCATTTCAACAGAGCATCTTGATGAGAAAACGCCCACAACAACAACGCGCCAAAATGATCGTTGAAAGTATTTTGGAAGGTACGCAAAAATGCATTTCTGAACAGGGGATTCTGCAACTCACAACACCAAAAATTTCAGAAAAATCAGGTGTAAGCGTTGGTTCGATTTATCAATACTTTGAAAATAAAGATCAAATTGTTTCTGAACTGCTGTTAAGAAAAAGTGAAAATTTAGGACAAGCACTGAAACAGCTGGTGATGCTTCAACAACAGACTGCGATTCAAGATATCATCAGATTGAGTATTGCATTTGGTTTTGAGTCCCTAAAATCCGATCAAGGTTTTTTCATCGAAATTTTAAAAAACTGGCATGCTTATAGTGATTCAGATGCAGCGCAAGTTTTGGAACAGCATTTTTTAGAAATTGGGATGTATTTATTTGGGCGTTATTATCCGCATTGGGATTTTGAAACTTTAAAACATAAGTCCTTTGTGATTATTAATAGTACATTATTTACAATGATGCGTTATGCCAGTAAGAATACGTTTTTAATCGAAGAACAACGCTTACAACAAGAACTCACCAATATGATTATTTCTTATTTAGATGCCATATCATGAGTTCAGAAAAACAATAATTTGGACATGGAAAAGCAATGCAAACAATAAAACAGTTTTGGAATGGATTTAGATTGTTGCCATCAGCTTGGCTCTTATTGGTGCAATTGGCTTTATTAATTTTAGCCACAATCACTTATGATGATAGTGCCTATCGTGCATTAACATGGTCATTAGGTGTTTTAGCCTTACTTATTATTGCAAAAGTCATTCGACAAACCCCAGTATTTGCATTTTGGGGACTGTTCTTTGTCAGTGGCGCATTTATATTTTCTATTTTGATCTTTGTAGGTTTTGACAATCATACAATACAGATTACGGCATACAGTTTTGAAGCCTTAGCCTATTTTTATGCAGCGTATGGTTTACTAAGGTATATGTTTTCAGATCGTTATCTCACAAAAGACGAATTATTTGCGGCTGGTGCCGTATTTACTTTGATCGCTTGGGCATTCGCTTTTTTATATAGTATTTGTCAGATTATTTTGCCGAATAGTTTTCAAAATCCAAACCATCCTGAAGCCTTACAACGTTGGTTAGACCTACTCTTTTTGAGTTTTAGTTTGCAATCAGCCACAGGGTTATCTGATCTTATGCCACTCAGTCCAGCCGCTCGAGTATTAACCATGCTACAGATGTTTGGTGGTGTGATGTATTTTGCAGTGATTGTTTCGAGATTAATTGCGCTGCAATATATTCCTCATGCACCGAAAAATTCACAAGATTAATCTTTAATCCTGTTACAGCATTACAACTGCGTTATTTTTCACGTTTTATATACTTTTGTTTGAGTTTTTCTTGTTTTGAACTCGCTTTTGTTCACATTAAGTGAATGTCTTATTTGACCTATAGGTCTGTCATGATCATTAAAATAATATGGGTGAATTATGTCTTCCAAGACTCCTTCGCAGTTTGCGAATGTGAATCCAAATGTGTTTTTTAGCACAGTCATTATTATCGCAATTTTCTTAGCAATTGTGATAATTGCCCCAAGCTCGTTTGAGTTTTTAACTCAACAACTGAAACAGTGGATCACTGATTCGTTTAGTTGGTTCTATGTATTATCAGTCGCCGTTTTCCTTATTCTACTGATTTACATCGCCTGTTCGGACAGTGGGAAAATCAAACTCGGACCTGATCACAGCCAGCCTGAATATAAAAATGGTTCGTGGTTTGCCATGCTATTTACGGCAGGCATGGGGATTGGTTTGATGTTTTTTGGTGTGGCTGAACCTGTCATGCACTATGTCAGTCCGCCGAGTGGTGATCCTGAAAGTGTCGCTTCAGCTCAACAAGCATTAAGAATTACCTTTTTCCATTGGGGGCTACATGCATGGGCAATTTATGCCTTGGTGGGTTTAGCTCTAGCGTATTTTGCGTATCGACATAATTTGCCTTTAAAAACACGTTCAGCGCTTTATCCTATTATCGGTGAACGGATTTATGGTCCTTTGGGCGATAGTATTGATACTTTTGCAACGATTGGAACTGTATTCGGTGTCGCGACTTCATTGGGTTTTGGAGTAACGCAAATTAATTCAGGTTTGCATTATTTATTTGGGATAGAACAAAGCACAAATATCCAAGTTGGACTTATTATATTTGTCAGTATTTTGGCATCTTTATCTGTTTTTCTAGGACTCGATAAAGGCGTGAAACGCCTTTCTGAATTAAATCTAATTCTCGCTTTAACCCTTCTTGCTTTTGTATTTATTGCAGGGCCGAGTATCTATCTGTTACAGACCACGATTCAAAATACAGGTTCTTACATCTCAAATTTATTTGCGATGACTTTTAATCTTTATGCCTATCAACCCAATGGTTGGATTGGAGGATGGACAATTCTTTATTGGGCATGGTGGATTTCATGGTCTCCATTCGTGGGAATGTTTATCGCACGAGTATCAAGAGGACGAACAATTCGTGAGTTTATTGTTGGTGTATTACTGATTCCTACAGGCTTTACTATTATTTGGATGGGCTTTTTAGGAAATGCGGCACTTTTTAGCATCATGCAAGAAAGCAATACCAATTTAATTCAGGCGGTACAGTTAGACTCTTCGGTCGCATTATTCGAATTTTTAAATCATCTTCCATTCTCAGGAGTTTTAAGTTCTGTTGCCACGCTTTTAGTGATACTTTTTTTCGTTACCTCAGCTGATTCGGGTGCATTGGTGACGGATTATCTCACCTCAAAAACCGAAAATTCACCAACTTGGCAACGTTTGTTTTGGACTATCTTGATGGCGCTATTGGCGATTACGCTTTTACTCGTCGGTGGTCTAGCCGCATTACAGTCATCCATTATTATGAGTGCATTGCCTTTTACGATTGTGATGTTGTTGATGAGTTGGGGGCTTTTAAAAGCATTGAATTTGGATGTAACAAAAACTCGAGCTATCCAAGAGGCACGTATCACACCACGCGCAATCAACAACCCACGAAGTTGGCAGCAACGTTTAGGATTGATTATGCATTATCCACATACAGAACAAGAGGTGAGAAACTATATTGCTAATGATGTTCGTAAAGCCTTTGAAAGCATTCAACGAGAACTCAAACGTCGACATTTAGAAGTTGACATTCAAGAGGCTGAACAGGGTTTGCAGCTACATGTTGACCATCAGCATGAAATTAACTTTATTTATAAAGTCGTATCACATGCAACGCTTCCACCGAGTTTTATGCTCGGTCGATCTGAGATCGATGATTCTTCATATTTCCAAGCCGAAGTGTTTTTACGAGAGGGTGGTCAAAACTATGATGTAATGGATTGGACGCAAGAAGATTTAATTCAGGACATTATTGATCAGTATGAACGACATCTTTATTTCTTAAATATTGTACGAACGACAACTTCCTAACCCTCAAAAATAATTTCCTGAGAGACTAAAATAACGGCTTCAAAGTAATTGAAGCCGTTATTTTATTTTGAATGAATTAAATTTGAGCATTATTGAACTTTAAGAAATATTTTCTAACTCAGGATGTTGTCTAAAATACAGGCTAAATATAAAAATAGAGCTAGTTTTCTGTAGATAATTAAAACAAATTTTTAATAAAATTATTAAATTACAGCAACTTATGTTGTAAAATTCGTTTTTCTTGTAATTAATAAATTTTAAATTATATAAATCAGTAGATTAGATAAGTTAAAGTTTAAAAATAAAACAACCAAATAATTAAATTTTTAAAATCGCTTGCAAGCGATTAGAAATGCTGTAGAATGCACATCCATCGGCGGTGATGCGGATAAAAACTTGTTGATAAACAAGGATTTGGCTAAAGTGGTTAGATTCTTGTG
>NZ_JADKPY010000020.1:0-15254 GCF_015351505.1 Acinetobacter sp. SK-43 | reverse complement strand
GCAAATGCTCCCTTTTTATTAACTTTGAAAACTTATAATTGAACCGATAATGCCTTGACCACTTCACCCAAACGCTTACCTTGAGCTTCACACAAGAGTTTTTCATCTTGGCTTAAACTCTGATCATGACGCGGACCACTAACATGACTCGCCCCATAAGGTGTTCCACCTGTTTTGGTATTTGATAATGCAGGGATTGAATTAGGTAGACCTAAAATGATCATGCCGTGATGAAACAAAGGAGGCAGCATTGTTAGTAATGTACTTTCCTGTCCACCATGCATCGAACCAGAAGAGGTGAATACACAGGCAGGTTTATTATGTAATGCGCCATTCAACCACAAGCTGGTCGTTTGATCCCAAAAATATTTCATTTCACTTGCCATATTTCCAAAACGAGTTGGTGAACCAAGCGCCAAACCAGAACAGTGGGTTAAATCATCTAAAGTACAATAGATGTCGCCTTCACTAGGGATACTTGCTTCCGCTTGAGTCACAACAGTAGCAAGATTGGGGACTGTTCTGATACGAGCCGTAACGCCAGTTGCTTCTACACCATCAGCAATCAAATGTGCCATTTGTTTGGTTGAACCATATTTACTGTAATAAAGTACAAGAACGTAAGGTTGCATCGCTTTCAAGTATTTTGTTAAAAAGAACACTATACGACATTTTTTATACTTTTCGCGGTAGTAATTCCTATGTATGCATAGGATTTGATTAAAAATAATTAGGATAGAACCCATGATCTTAGACCGTTATCTAAAAAACCGAGCGTTTTTAGAGAAAACATGGTTTCAATTTATTGTATTTGTGTTACGACGTTTTGAGGCTGACCGATGCCGAGAGCAAGCTGGATCACTTACCTATACGACCCTTTTTGCTGTTGTTCCGATGTTGACAGTTTTTTTAGTCATCATCTCCTCCATCAAAGCATTAGAGCCAGCAAGACAACAGTTACAACAACTGATCTATAGTAATTTTTTACCTAAAAGCACAATCGCCTTTGACAAAGCCCTGAATGCATTTACTGAAAAATCCAGTAATTTGACTGTGATTGGTGTGTTGTTTTTATTTGTGACCACAGTCTTAATGTTGACTTCGATTGAAACAGTATTTAATCGCATTTGGCGTGTAAAAGAAACACGAACTGGTCTTGTCGGCTTTATGCGCTATTGGACAATCATTTCATTAGGTCCAATTGTGCTGGGAAGTGCGTTTGTACTTTCTTCAACTGTCGCATCAATGAATGTTTTAAGTAATAACTTTGCGGGTTATCAGCTTGATGGTGCGTTAATTTTATGGCTCATTTCCTTTATTTTGACCATTGTCGGATTCTTCATTTTATATTGGACGATCCCCAATCGGACGGTACCAATTTTTTCAGCTGTGATTGCGGCATGTTTCAGCGCGACCGTTTTTGAAATTTTAAAACATTTATTTGGCTGGATCATGAGTAATTTCACCAGCTATGAAATCGTTTATGGTGCTTTTGCAGCAGTTCCTATTTTTCTACTTTGGATATATTTGTCTTGGAATATCATTTTATTGGGTGTAGAAGTAAGTTATGCACTCACCGCCTTTCATTCTGGTAAAGAAAAAAAGCGCCATCCAATTTTGATGTTATTGGATATTTTAGAATTGTTTTACCGTAAGCAACAAATCGGTGAAAGTGTTAGCGAACAAGAGCTACTCAATATTATTGGTCGTGGTGAGCTTGGTCGTTTACCCTCTTACATCCTTCAGCTTGAAAAGCAAAATCTGATTAAACGCACCGATACGGACGAATATGTTCTGGTACGAAATCTAGCACAAGTCGATTTTTGGAGCTTTTTTACAGCTCTACCGTATCCATTGCCATTACGCCATGATGTTGCCAATATTCATGAAGACGATAAATGGATTGAACGCCTTGGGCCATCGCTAGTGGAAAGTAATGACTACTTAGCAGCAAAACTCTCCATCCCACTTTCAACTATTTTTGAACAAAAATAATTGAATAGACCTCTTCGGAGGTCTTTTTATTTCCTCAACCATCCCTGCAAACTCACAACTAAAATTCCAAGTAATACCAATGCCGTCCCAAAAATGAAATTTGCTTCTATATTCTCATCTAACAGCCATACGCCAAATATGATTCCAAACAAAGGAGTGAGAAATGAAAATACTCCCAGTCGAGAGGCTAAATAATTTCGTAATAACCAAAACCATGCTAAAAAACTAGCAAAAGACACGATCAAAGTATGAAAAGCTAAACTCCCTATTACTAATGGTGTCCACTGTACAACTGCTTGTCCCAAGAAAAATGCCAAACCTAGCAACAGAATAAAGCCACCAGCCAACTGATAAAATAAAGTTTGGGTGACTGCAGCTTGTGCCAAAGAGGATAAACGTACCGTAACTGTAGTGGCCGCCCAGGCAATTGCCGCAGCTAAGGCGTATAAATCTCCCCATAACATCTGTTGCTGAAATGTATTTACCCCTATCTGTTGCGGACGAATAAAAGTCACCACAATACCGATAAAAGCGATACCAATGCCAGTCCATTGCAATAGCGTTAGGCGCTCAGATGGTAACTTCCAATGTAAACCTAGTGCCACAAAGATAGGGGCTGTGTAAAGCAAAACAACTGCATGCGAAGCAGAAGTCAACTGGAGTGCTTGTGCGAGTAAAAAGAATTCTAGAGAAAATAGAACAGCGACTAATGCTCCAGCTTTCACGTTCTTGGGATTCATTAATTGACTTTTTTGATCAAGCAACACAAAAGGCAATAAAAGTAATGCTGCTAAGCCAGATCGCAAAGCAATTTGCATCAAAGGACTAATGTCTGAAGCTGCCATTTTTAAAATAACTTGCTGTAGCCCCCAAACCATACACAACACAATCATTAGACTTGAGGCTGTCTGATCTAAGGCTTTACGCTCGTTCATAGCAAGCTCCATATACACGATATTGAACCACTATAAGACTGTCGTATTTTAATGATATAGTGAAAAACAGACAAAATATGTGTGTTTTCAGGCAATTCTTTTATGAAAAAATCAGCACAGCGAGTTCAAGATTTTCAGGAACTCCCTGCATATAACGAAATACCTGAACTTCTGTGGCTCAGCATACGCGATGCACCTGCTGCAACGGTTTATCCACAACATGCGCATGCTTGGGGAGAGTTTATCTATGCTTTTGATGGTGTTTTAGAAGTAAATATTGATCAGGTACATTATATCACTCCACCACCGTATGGGATTTGGTTACCGCCACATACTCAACATAGTGGTGTGAATCGAAATGATGTAACGCATTGCACCCTTTATGTTCATGAATCACTTTGTGAAAAAATGCCCCAACGGGCAGGAATTTTACTGACCGCACCACTGGTGCCAGCACTACTTGAACATATACAAAAATATGCTTTTAAAGATCACGATCCGGAATATTTGCGAATATTGCATGTTCTACTTGATACCTTAACCCATGCCGAAATCATCGGGAGTTATTTACCCAGTACAGAGCACCCTGCATTAGCCCAAATATTAAATCACCTACATTTACATCCTGCTGACAACAGCACTCTAGCTGAGCTGGCAGCGATGATAAATATGACTGAAAGAACATTAGCGAGACATTGTCAAAAAGAACTCGGGATGTCCTTACACGAATGGCGACAACGTTTAAAGGTGATGAAAGCGATGTCTTTATTAAATCAAGGTTACACGATTGAAAGTATTGCTCTAGACTTAGGTTATGCAAGTTCATCAGCCTTTATTTATATGTTTAAACGTTGGATGAATTACACCCCTGATCAGTTTAGAAAATACTATCAGGGACGCTAAATTTATTCCAAACCAAACCGTTTTAGTCGCTCAAGTTCATATGGCGCATCTTCAGCAGGATAACGCAACTGAGTCATGGCTTGTTGTTTAGCTAAAGACCAAACAATACTTTCCCCTGCTGGCAAAACATTTGTTTTTAATCGATATATCGGATCTTGGTAAGCAGTTTCACTATCTATAAATTGCCACTGATGCAGCTTAAATGCCTCGACTACATCATTTAGAAATGCTGCATTGATTGCATTTACGTGAAGTAGCAATACATGCTTTGGAGAATACCCAACAGTCTGTATCGCCAATTGATCATAATAATTTGCTCGATCCAATAAATGATCAATATAAGCATTCTTTAATTTTTCAAGATCAGCTGTTTGTCCATTTTTAGTATAAGAAAGATATTTTAAATTATAAAACCAGTCACTAGCATCAATACTCACAGCACCTGATTCATAACCCTGCTGTTGTAAATAATGCGCCACTGTATCTCTTTTTTCTATGGTATTGCCTTCTTTCAAAAACGGATAACGATACCTGGGAACCCAACCAGTCAATGGTTTAAATACTTGTTCGGCTCTGAAAATTTGATCAATATATTGCTGCGTTGTGACCTGTTCCTTATTTAAATTGGAATGCAATTCACTGTGGTTACCGATTTTATGCTCTTGCTTTCCCCATGCGGCAACCAAACTCAAGCCTTTATAATCACCGATTTTAATTGCACTTGGATAAACAATACTTCGTATATGATTTTGTTTAAGTTGTTCTAGAATTCTTTGATTAATTTGCTGTGCATTCGGATTTAGATCAGGATTGACCCCATCATCAAAACTTAAAGCAAGCTGCTTGCTATGACTGATAGTTGTGATCAATAAGATCACAAGGAAAAAACACAGTTTCATTTTATTTTTCATTATTTATATAAAAAATGGCATTAATTCATTCAAATCAATGCCATAAGATCGTGCATTACACTTTTACAAAAGTATCCCAATCATACTCACCAGTCTGAGTAATCAATTTCATTGTCAATTTATCATGGGGTTTCAATGCCCCTACACCTGCTGGAGTACCTGTCATAATCACATCACCAGTTTGTAAACTAAATGATTGATTGATCTCAACTAACAAAGCACCGATATCAAAAAGCATATCGCGACTAAATCCATGTTGACGTTCAACTCCATTGATCATCAGAATAAGTTCTAGCTCTTGCAAATCGCCAATTTCATCAATCTCAATCCATTCCGCAAGCAAGCAAGCGCCATCAAATGCTTTTGCTCGCTCCCAAGGCTGCCCTTTTTCTTTTAAATCACTTTGCAGATCACGAAGAGTCAAATCCAAACCTAAAGTAATTGCACCTACGGCTTCTAATGCCTTTGAGATGTCAGTTTCTTTTGAAAGTGGATGAGCAATTTGTACGCAAATTTCACATTCGTAGTGACATTCACCCAATGCTTTATTCCAATCAATTCCTTTTTCTAAGGAAGCTAAACTACTTGGAGGTTTCATGAATAAAATCGGGCGATCTGGAATAGCATTTCCTAATTCTTTTGCATGTTCTGCATAATTTCGACCCACACAAACAATTTTTGAAGGATGTGTACTCATGAAAGCTCCTTGCTTTTATAACCGATGAAAAATTTATTTTTTAAAGCTATTTTCAAACTTATTTTGATCAATAGAATCTGTAAATGCGCGTTTAGGCACAATAACAACAGTATGGTTTTTTAACTCCAACATATACGTCAGCTTTCCAATCGCAAAAGATTGAACCTCTGTGTATTGTACTGTTTGCTTTTTCCCTGCTGCGTAAAGCTCAAATTGGTCTTGATATAAATCAATTCCCTGTTCACTTTTGCCAAACTGGTAACGAACAAATTGTCGTTTAAACAGCAATGGTAATAACCAATAACGCATTAACCCTTGCATAAGCAAGAAAAAAACACCCAATGCAACATAATAACGACCAACACCCGTTAAACCTAAATAGAATCCCCATAGAATCACTGCAATACTAATCACTGGTGTCAGAAAACGAGTGATCGTTTTCTTGCCAAAAGTCACTAAAGCAAAACCATCTTGAGACTCTTCTAAATTGAGATAATAACGCAGTGATAGTGTTGGACGTTGTTCAGACATTTCTTATTTCTTACATTTGAAAGACGTGCCCTATTAGAACATAAATTAATTTTGGCACACTATCACTGTTGTTTTTTTTGCTATGAACTTTGCAACAGATTCAGTTTTTGGATTTATAAACTTATTATGCAAATAACATAAATTTTAGACACAAAAAAGCCGCTGTTAAGCGGTTAATTCTTCAAATTGGTGCGCTCAGAGAGATTCGAACTCCCGACCCCTTAGTTCGTAGCCAAGTGCTCTATCCAGCTGAGCTATGAGCGCATATTTGATAGGGGGCATTATACGCACTTTTTTCATATTGATAAGCGTTTTTTCATCTTATCGTCGTCAAATGGTGATAGATTCGCCTATCAATCTTAAATTCAAATAAAAACACATTGCTAAAAACCTTAACACCTAAATATTTATTAGCTGATAATGCGATCAACACTATTCATCAAGCTGAAAACCCAATCTCAGATGCTGCAAGTTTAGGCACACTCACTTTTGAAACTTCTCGCGATACTGTGAATGGTTCTTTAGAAACGATCTCTGATCTCGCTGGCGCTGATTTTGATGGTGCGATGGATTCTGTTACAGGTGTGATTGATACCTTAATTACCAATGGTTCGACTGCGACTGAGATTATTCAACATATCGGTGAAGATCTTGGCAATTTAGGTGACCTTGCTGATGGTTCTCCACTTGAAATGGTCGCTGATGCAATCGAAGGTTTCACAGGTGGTGATCTTGGTGACAACCCTGTAACAGGTGTGATTGATACCATTACTGGTGGTACGGATGGTTCTCCTCTTGAAATGGTGACTGATGCAATCGATGGTTTTACGGGTGGTGATTTAGGTGATAACCCTGTGACTGGCGTGATTGATACCATTACGGGCGGTACTGATGGTTCTCCACTTGAAATGGTCACTGATGCGATCGAAGGTTTCACGGGTGGTGACTTAGGTGATAACCCTGTAACTGGCGTGATTGATACCATCACTTGCGGTACTGATGGTTCTCCTCTTGAAATGATCACAGAAACTGTAAGTGAATTTACAAACACTGATGAATCATTGAGCACGATTACAGATTTACTTGGTAGCATCACAGGTGATTTGAATGGTGGAGCATTAGGTGAGATCACAAATCTTACAGAAACAATCAGTGGAAGCCTGAACGGTGATTCTCTAGATCCAATCACAGGTGCGATTGACGGATTCTGTAGTGATATTGGTTTTGATCTTAATAGTGAAAGTATTATTCTAGGAGTATCAGAACCAACACAAACGATTATCAGTAGTGGTAACTCTGTAATTGATAGTGTTCAAGAAAGCTCTACTGCGATATTTAGCGATAGTACGTTTGAAAGTATTAGTAGCTTGATTAGCTTAAGCGTTGAAAGTGGTGATGATTGTGGTTGTGATGGCGGTGTTGATAGTATCTTGACTGCAATCACAGGTTCGACATCTATACTTACTTCAGTTACGGATACAGGTACTTCAACTGCACCATTAACTGAAACTGTGACTCCACAAACATCGTTAACTAATTTATCAGACAATCTCTTCCATTCATTAAGCTTATTCTAAAAGCTTAAATTGAAAACAAAGGCCGCTATCATTAGCGGCCTTTGCTATTTAAATATACTGTAAAATAAATATCTTCAAAATTTGGGCACAAAAAAACCGCGATTAAGCGGTTAATTGTTTAAGTTGGTGCGCTCAGAGAGATTCGAACTCCCGACCCCTTAGTTCGTAGCCAAGTGCTCTATCCAGCTGAGCTATGAGCGCATTACTTATGTGCCTATTTCGGCATGTGTTACTTTAATCTTTACTTGGTGCGCTCAGAGAGATTCGAACTCCCGACCCCTTAGTTCGTAGCCAAGTGCTCTATCCAGCTGAGCTATGAGCGCCTTAAGTAAAGTGGCGGTGAGAGAGGGATTCGAACCCTCGATACAGTTACCCGTATGCATCCTTAGCAGGGATGTGGTTTCAGCCACTCACCCATCTCACCGTAACACGAGCGCAATAATACAAACTAAAACCACATTACACAAGGGATGATCCTGTTTTTTTCATCTTTTTTAAATCAATCAAATATTTTTTAAACAATTTCTGTATTTTTTCAGCATTTTTTCGTCCAACGCTTGTTAAGATAGTCTTCTCTTTATTTATTTAGATCATTTACATAAACAGAATCTTGCAATCTTTGACGTGCAGTCCAAGTTTGGATGACTTATGCTAAAGTGATCTGCCAGATGTGAAATGGAACGATATGACTAATAATTGGGTTGATCCCGAAGCAAAAGCAGAAGCTGAACGTTACGATAATCCTATTCCTAGCCGAACTCTTATTTTAACTACATTAGAACAATTACAAACTGCAAAATCTCATGCGGAACTTGTTGATCATTTCAACCTACCAGATCAAAAAAGTATTGATGCGTTAAATCATCGCTTAAGCGCAATGGTACGTGATGGTCAGCTCATGAAGGATGGTTTTAAATATCAACCTGCAACAGATTTACCAATACACGAAGCAACGGTTTATATTAATAGTAAAGGTTTAGGTACAGCGAATATTGCTGGACACGATGATGTGCTATTACCTGAACGTGAATTAAGACTCGTTTTTAACGGCGATCGCGTTAAAGTACGTCAGACTTCAGTTGATCGCAAAGGTAAACCTTGGGGTTTTATTACTGAAGTTGTACAACGTCGTGTCAAACAGATTATTGGTAAAGTCGCTGAGCATGAAGGTGAATACTTTATTCAACCGAGTAATCCGAATCAGCACCAACCGATTACTTTAGAAAAAGAATTAATTGAGCATGCCAATGCCAAAGTTGGCGATATGCTACGTGTTGCGATTGATGACTACCCGACCCGTGAAGAATTGGCAACAGGTCATGTCGTTCAATCCATGGCAGATAAGGCAGATACAGAGATTATCATTCCGCAGACTATTTTAGAATTTGGCTTGCCTTATGAGTTTCCTGAAGCAGTAATCAAAGAAGCTGAAAGCTTTAAAGAACCTTCTGAACAAGATATTAAAGGTCGTGTTGATTTACGTGACTTACCGTTAGTTACTATTGATGGTGAAGATGCACGAGACTTTGATGATGCTGTCTATGCTGAAAAACGTTCAGGTGGTGGTTATCGTGTGGTTGTTGCGATTGCTGACGTAAGCCATTACGTTCGTTTAGATTCACCTTTAAATGAAGAAGCAGAAGAACGCGGTACCTCAGTTTATTTCCCACACTTTGTCTTGCCGATGCTTCCTGAAGCATTATCAAATGGTTTGTGTTCTTTAAATCCACATGTAGATCGTCTATGTATGGTCTGTGACTTAAAGTTATCTCGTGCTGGAAAAGTGACAGGTTATGAATTCTATCCTGCGGTAATGCATTCTAAAGCGCGTCTGACTTACACACAGGTTGGTCGATATTTTGAGGGAGTAACAGATGCTATTCCTGAAGATAAAACTATTCATAAATCACTAAATACTCTTTTCCAGCTTTATCAGACCCTCAAAGAGTTACGTGCTAAGCGTCATGCGATGGAATTTGAAACCATCGAAACCTACATGACTTTTGATGAATTAGGTGGAATCAAAGAAATCCTGCCTCGCTCACGTAATGATGCGCATAAGCTCATTGAAGAATGTATGTTATTAGCCAATGTCGCTGCTGCGGAATATGCTTTAGAACATGACATCCCAATGCTCTACCGTGTACATGAGGCTCCTGAGTTTTCACGTATCCAGAAAGTTCGTGATTTCGTAAAATTACTTGGTTTACCATTCCCAGAACAACCTACTCAGGCTGATTATCAACGTGTTATTGAAGCGACCAAAGATCGCCTAGATGCGCCAAGCATTCATGCTGTGTTATTACGCTCAATGATGCAAGCGTATTACGGTGCAAATAATTCTGGGCATTACGGTTTAGCATATGAAGCCTATACGCACTTTACTTCACCAATTCGTCGTTACCCTGACTTATTATTGCATCGTGCGATTAAAGCCTATTTAGATAAAAAGGTTTACCCTCTTTCAGGTGCAGCACTAGATGATGCGGGTGAGCATTTCTCACAAACTGAACGTCGTGCTGATGAAGCATCACGCAGTGTCACGACTTGGTTAAAATGCCACTATATGCAACAGCATTTAGGTGATGAATTTGTCGGCATCATCAGTGCAGTAACAGAATTTGGCTTATTTGTTACCTTAAAAGACCTCTATGTAGATGGCATGATTCATGTCAGCCAATTGGGTGAAGATTTCTTCCTCTATGATCAAGCTAGCCAAAGTCTAATTGGTCAGAATCGTGGACAGTCATTTAGCCTCGGTGATGAAGTAAAAATTAAAGTGGCTGGTGTGAATTTGGAAGAACGTAAAATCGACTTCCAATTGGTACAACAACTCACTCATTTAGGTCGTGTGATTCGTCAAAAAGCACCGCGTACAACATCAACTCGAGCAGCCACTACAGAAGAAGTTTTTGGCAAGGCACCAACGGCATCCAAAGTAAGTGAAGATGGTGAAAAGCCTGTGCGTAAGAAAAAGGATAAGAACAAACCAAGTTCTTATACTAAAAAACCTGCTAAAAAAGCTTCGACTAAGCCCGAAAATAAAGAAAAGGCAAAGAAAAAAATAAAAAAGAAAAAGTCGAATGCAAAAGCAAAGAGTGAATAATTCATAAAATAAGAGAGCTTCGGCTCTCTTGTTTTTTTCCGATTTAATTTTTTATCGATCAGGTTCGATGTAACAACAAAAGCAGCCCCATAAAACCAGGATAAATAATGTACCAGGTTTGTTGTACCAGCTCCCTTCCCCCAAAAAGGCTGAGTATTACAAAGACCAGTCCAGAGGCAAACAATGCAAGTAGTGCAAATATTGCCAGCATGGTTGCCCAGTCCGTAAAACCATATAAACGTTGTGGTTTTTCACCACTTTTCTTACGTTTAAACCAGCTTAGGAATAATTTATAGTAGACATAGAGCGACCCAGCACCACACACAAGAAAGAACAACGTCGAAGCTGGACTATTGGCAGATGGACTTCCAATCCCCCTAGAGCCCACATATACCGCATTGTTTACCGTAGCGCTGGAGTGAGCAGAAACACACAAAGTTAAGAAAAAAACACTGATACTTTTTAATCTCATGATTAGGTTTAACCTATCTAGTTACGCATCGCGCTACAAAAAATTCTTCGTTAGATTTTCTTTGATCATGAGTTTAGCAAGAAATCGGCTTTCATCAAGACATTTACACCGAAGATAAAATTTCTTTTAAATTATAATTGCTTATCAATATTTTAAACCACAATCCTAAACCACATACAGGCATTTATAAATAAAAAATGAATCTAGATATAAGAGATGAAGCATAGTTACACTTGATTTCTCCCCCGCTAAGCCCTACATCTATAACTATGTTTAAAGATGAATATGGCAAAAATACAATGACACTACAGCAAGCGACACTCCCCACTCCCCAGTTTGATCAAATTCAACTTGCAGAATTAAAACAACAGATTGAACAGACTATTCAAAATGGTCAAAACTTCTTAAATCAACTCAATGAAGTTCCACAAGCTCCTGAAGACCAACTGGCAACTTTGGCGGAAGTCGATCAGCTTGAAAATAATATGAGTGAATCATGGGGAATTTTGTCACACCTCAATGCAGTCATGAACAATGCCGAAACCCGTGAGGTGTATCAGGCACTTTTACCAAGTTTAAGCGAATACTACACTCAGCTTGGACAGCACACGGCGTTGTATCAAACTTATCAACATATTCATGATAGTGCAGTATTTCAAACGCTGAGCGAAGCACAACAAAGTGCAATTAAACTCGCTTTACGTGATTTCAAACTATCAGGCGTTGCTCTTGAAGGCGAAGCCAAAAAACGTTATGCCGAAATCTCAGCACGTTTATCACAATTATCTTCAGATTTTTCTAACCATGTACTCGATGCAACACAAGCCTACTTCAAACCATTAACCGAGGAACAGCTCAAAGGCCTACCACAAAGTAGTGTTGAATTATTAAAGCAATACGGCCAACAACGTGAGCTTGAGCAAGCCGTTGCCACACTCGACTTCCCTGCTTATTTTGCGATTATGACCTATGCCGATGATCGAGAACTTAGAGAGGAACTCTACAAAGCCTACGTGACTCGTGCTTCAGAACAATCAGAAAAAACTGAATTCGATAATACCCCTGTGATGGAAGAAATTCTGAGCTTGCGTCAAGAAATGGCTCAACTGCTTGGCTTCAATAATTTTGCTGAATATTCATTGGCTAGCAAAATGGCACCTGATGTTGATACCGTCAATAAGTTTTTGGTCGACTTGGCAGAACATGCCCGCACACCAGCCCTTGCTGAAATCGCTGAACTGAAAGCAATTGCACAACAAGATGGTGTTGAAGAATTAAAACCATGGGATGCAACCTACTATTCTGAAAAATTGAAACAACAACAGTTCAATTTGTCTCAAGAAGCGCTTAAACCGTATTTCCCAGCACCCAAAGTTGTGGATGGTTTATTCCAAATTGTTCAACGTCTTTATGGTATTCAAATCATCGAGCGCCATGCTCCTGTATGGCAGAATGATGTTCGTTATTTTGAAATTCAAGATCAAGATCAAGTCGTTGGTGGTTTCTACTTCGACCTTTATGCGCGTAATGGCAAACGTGGTGGCGCATGGATGAGTGGTTTCCGTTCTCGTGTGCAAACTGCGAATGGTCTACAAAAACCAATTTGTTATATGGTGTGTAACTTTACCCCACCGATTGGCGATCAGCCTGCTCTATTGACTCATGATGAAGTGATTACGCTATTTCATGAATTTGGTCATGGCTTACATCACATGCTGACCGAAGTGGATAATATCTCAGTTGCAGGTACGCATGGTGTAGCATGGGATGCCGTTGAATTACCAAGCCAGTTCATGGAATTTTGGGCTTGGGATAATGAAAGTTTAGATGTACTCAGCGAACATACTGAAACCAAGCAAACTTTACCGCAAGAATTGCTATCTGCTTTGTTGGATGCACGTTTCTTCCAGTCAGGTATGCAAACTCTGCGTCAGATTGAATTTGCTCTGTTTGACTTAACCATTCACCGTCAAACACCCGCTTTAAACAGCGAGCAAATCCAAACTACATTAGATGACATTCGTGCTAAATTTGCGGTTGTTCCGACTGTTCCTTATAACCGTTTCCAACACAGCTTTAGTCATATTTTTGCTGGCGGTTATGCAGCAGGTTATTATTCTTATAAATGGGCGGAAGTTTTGGCGAGCGACGCCTTTGATCGTTTCGAAAATGAAGGTATTTTTAACACCGAGACTGGAAAAGAATTTAGAAAGTTTATTCTAGCAGTTGGCGGAAAAGATACAGCACTTGATGCGTTTCGCAATTTCCGAAAAAGAGAACCAAAAATAGATGCATTATTACGTCATCAAGGTTGGACGAATACGCATAAAACCGCTTAAACTACGTCATTATTGTTCACAGGATGTAATTAACTGACATGAAAAGACAGTTCATCGCGGGTGCTAAATGCCCAAAATGTGGAGCCTTAGATCGTGTGGTTAAGATCATCACTGTGGATGACGAATGGATTGAATGTATCGAATGTGCTTATAGTGAACAGCGTCCTACTCACGTAGAACCAGCTGAACCCGCTGAGCCAGATGAAATTGGGGTGATACAATTCAAGCCTCGTCATTTTGACTAGAAAGGTTAAAAAATGATGTCCTCGTATCAAAATGAAAACTCTAAATTATTATGGATGATCATCGGTGGAATCAGTATCGTCGTGGTACTGATTTTTGTAGTACAGTGGTTTCTATCTCAAAAAAATCATGAAGCAACTGTTACACCAACTGTACCAACGATTAGCAAAGCTGCACCGTCAACACGTCCGGTCGAAGCAACTCAAACTGTACAAGCTGCAAGCGAAGTTACTGCTCCTATCCAACTAGTTGAAGAGTCAATTATCAAAGATCCAATTCCTGCAAATGACACTTTAGCCAAAGAAGAAATTGCTAAACTGGATGATATTCATCAACA
This sequence comes from Acinetobacter sp. SK-43, assembly GCF_015351505.1. Lineage (NCBI taxonomy): Bacteria > Pseudomonadati > Pseudomonadota > Gammaproteobacteria > Moraxellales > Moraxellaceae > Acinetobacter > Acinetobacter sp. SK-43. Next base: position 1,208 of record NZ_JADKPY010000020.1, on the reverse strand, counting down.
ACTTAAAGATCAGCAAAATGAGCTAAAGCAACAACATACTGATGTTGATACTTTAGTAAAACTGAAAGAAGATCAAATTAAGCTTCTTGAAGCTCAACTTGCAGCACAAAATAAATCATAAATAAATAAGGCTTTAACATGGGTTATAGCCTTAATGTCTTCGATGATTTGTTGGTCATGCTTGATTTAGTTCATCCCTTAATGTGAGGTCTTAACCTCTCTACTTTATATAATTCAATCGAAAATAATAATCGTACATTTCTTTAAAGACAGCAGAGGCTTAGAATACAAGCTGCATCCTTGCACTCACAATGATTATGACGCTGAATCAACCTAATCGTAAGCTCTTCTTAGCGATTAGCTGCCTGACCATCTCGGCTTTTCTTTTCTCCATCATGGGAATCTGCATCAGATATGCATCTCAAACTGTAGATAATTACACGATTGTTTTTTTCCGTAATTTCGTTGGGTTGATGCTTTTCCTACCATTTATTATGAAAAAAGGTACAAGCTTTGTTAAAACAGAAAAATTGTGGATGCATACTTGGCGAAGTCTGTTTGGGCTTGCAGCAATGTATGGTTTTTTCTATGCGATTGCACATTTGAAATTGTCCAATGCAATGGTATTTACGTATTCCTCACCTATTTTTATTCCACTGATTGCTTGGCTATTTTTAAAAGAACGTATTACTAAAGCAATGTTAATGGCAGCTGCGTTAGGATTCTTAGGCGTATTTTGTGTTGCAAAACCTGATCAAGGATTGTGGAATTGGGTGTCTGCGATAGGGATAGCATCTAGTCTACTTGCATCAATGGCGTTTGTAACCGTAAGAGCACTAACCAAAACTGAACCTCCAGAACGTATCGTGTTTTATTTTTGCTTGATCGGCTCCGTACTTTCAGCCATACCGATGTTTTGGGTTTGGCGACCATATGCATTGAAAGAACTTTTTTTTCTTATTGCTGCAGGAATACTTGCAAATGTAAGCCAAATTTTTATGTCTCATGCTTATCGCCTTGCTCCAGCTGGACAGATAGCACCAGTCAACTATATGGCGATCATTTTTGCGGGTGTTTGGGGCTTCTTTCTTTGGCAAGAAACACCTAATTTTTATAGTTTATTCGGTTTTGGATTAATATTACTGGCAATTATTTTATGTAGTCCTTTGAGTCAAAGGCAAAGAAAAAGTCTCTAATAAAGCACAAAT
>NZ_JADKPY010000019.1:0-2312 GCF_015351505.1 Acinetobacter sp. SK-43 | reverse complement strand
AGTGCCCGAAGGTGCTTTTTTATTATCGGTTTAGTTATACCAACCAAATAATTTAAAGAAATACGGAACGTAAGCAATAATTAAGATTGCAGGTACCATTACCAATAAAGGCAATATCCAACGTTCATATCGATAGTAGAAAGACAAATGACGAACTTCTGCATCTGCTTCAGCCACTTCTGCATCACCAATCGATTGTCGAGCCAAGAGATGGTTTAACGCAACTGGAGGTGTGACATAACCCAACTCAAAACCAATAAGCGCAATCATCCAGAAATGAACAGGATCAATACCATATTGATAGGCAACTGGTGCAACCGTCGCCGTAATCAGAATCACAGCACCAAATGGATCCATAATCATACCTACGAAGATCATCAATAATACAATCAACGTAATCACGACAACAATATTATTAATATCTTGTGGGAATGCTTCCATAATATGAATTTGCTCAAGGAAACCACCGACACTCACTGAAAGCGCCATCAGAATCACAAGTGCACCGATATGCCCTACTGTTTCACTTGAAGAAGCATGCAATGCTTTAGCAAATGAGATGTTACGCTCTGGTTTGCGTGGGTCATCTTCTGGATTAATTTTTGGTGCAGGTTGACTACCATCCGCAGGCAATGTGTAGCTATTCAACGTACTGTCCCAATGTCCAACAGGCGCCAACGGTGCAGGTTCTTTACGTAACTTATCAAACAATACCATCATCAATAGAATCACAGGCATCATTACAGGTGCAGTAAATTCATTGAGATCAGTTGCTAATGCATGTTTGTAGAATAACCAAATCAAAACAAAGATCACGATATATGGTGATACAGGTACGAATGCACGTAATGATTTAGGCAATGCAACTTTAAATGGTGCAATACGGAATTTTTGTTCTGCAAAGAATAATGCAATCACCAAGAATAACGTTGAGGTTAATAGGAATGTGTACATCCCGTATTTATAAAGCAAATCAGTCGTTACTTCTTTGTTCAGTGAAGCGACTACTACGATCAATAAACATGGACGTAGAACTACACCCATTGAACCCGACAGCGCCGTTGCTGCTAAAGCAAACTGACGGCGTCCACCCGCATTCCACACTTCTTTATAAATAATCGCACCCGCAGCGATAACGAAAATACCTGATGCACCTGTATAGGCTGTTGGTAATGCCGCTGCAAGAAGGATCAACCAAGTTAAAGTCTCTGGAGCTAGATTCCAAGGACGTAGAATATTGAGGAATAAATCAACAATACGTGTTTGCTTGAGCAACATACCCGCCCAAATAAACAAGGCTAGATTCAAGAAAATATTCGACAATTCAACCAACTGTCCCAAATAAATACCTTGCCCCATTGGATAATCCATGAAGAAAGTAAATGCAACCCCGGTGATAATCGCCATATAGGCATATAAAGGAATACTGAGGAAGGCTAAACCGACATTACCACCTTCACGAGTTGCAGCTGGTGGTTTGATCATTTGAAATAAACTGATGAGTGTCAGCACACCAAACAATATCATCCACAACCAATAAATCACGTTCATTTCTGGTGTGATCGGAACACCTGAATTCATGACCGATTTATATTGGCTAATCACAGATGATGTGAGTAATGCATTACCCAACACCATCGCAATACCATAAACACGGAAATCAGTTTTAGTAGCAGGACTACGTAAACCAATGTGATGCGCTTTCAATGTTGCACTGATTGCAGCAAATACAACCATAATAACGAGGAATAACGCGCGGTTCTCTGCACCTAATTTAAAGATACCGAAGAAACTAGTTTCAATTTTACGATAAGTACGAACACTAGGATTGGCTTCGATATGCTTCATTGCCTTATCATAGAATTGGTATTTCTCATCACATTGTTGCTGAGCCGCTATCAGCGAAGCTCGAACATCTGCCTCAGAGGCTACACCAAACATACTCGCAAACTCATCAGCAGCATTGATTTTCATCTGCTCTTGAACTTGTGCATCTATATTTGGATTTCTGTCACAGGTTGGTTTCTCTGGTTCAGCACGTAGAAATGAATATTGCATTCCAGTATCAGGATCACCATAAAGGCGCTCCCCCATACGTAAAAGCTGACCATGAATCATCTCACCTGTTCCAATAACCAATGTCATTAGAAGCAAGAAAAGTATGACAAAGGTCGAAATCCACTCTGTCCATATATGGCTGAGCAGACCTAATCCAGATTTTTTCTCTTGATCATGTTGCATGTCTATTCCACTTTATTGTTCTCAACATCCATCCAAAGATGTTGAATCATGCGATGTATATGGTTGATAGA
>NZ_JADKPY010000018.1:0-39459 GCF_015351505.1 Acinetobacter sp. SK-43 | reverse complement strand
GAAATAACACCCTCTTGATAACCAATCCCTATTTAAACCGTCTAAGTTGTTGATAAGTTTGTATGAAAGTGACTTAATGTTTTTATTTCTTAATCCTTTTTAATAGCAAATAACCAAGTCCACAAAATACACCTCCAATTGCTCCAATCAAATGTGCTTCTGTTAGTACAGGACTTCCTATTAATTGTGCTGTACCTGTTTGACCAAAGGTATTTTCCCAAACAAGTTTGGCAAATATGAGCACTAAAACTAAAATTGCGAATGTTCTTTCCTTTGGATATTTTAGATAAACCAAACTTACCGCTGTATAAAGACCATGCAATACGCCTGACAAACCTGCATAAGCTTCAACATAAGGAAAGTAAAAATAAAAAATGAGGCTGATAAATGGTGGTAACAGTAATAACAACCAAACTAGATGTCTATTACGTGCATGTGGAAAAATAAAAGGTAAACAAGCAAATGCAAGCATATTCAAAAAGAAATGCATCCATCCAACATGTACCCAATGGGCTGTCCATAAACGCCAGACTTCGACCAGTACACTAGGCTTCCAATAGATGAAATGATCAGCAAAAACTTGCAGACTTGCAGAGATCGAAATACATACTGCGATCAATATGACTTTCCGTATCCATATTTGATCTTTCATTTACGTACCCCTCTTTTAAAACGAACCTTTTACATTCAACATTAATCAGTAATGTACTTAAATAATGTAAAAGGTCGTTTAATCTAGGTTACTGAGCTGGGGTCTCTTCTGCAGGAGCAGATGCACCATCCCCACCACCATCAAATAGCTCATCTAATTCTGAAGAGCTTTCTTGTTTATCATCCCAGAATGTTGATAGACCTTCATCGGTAGCACGTATGCCAGTATTTTCTGTCCAGTAACGATCCGCAATTCCACGAACCATTAGACCTGCCATTTTGTCAATTAATCTAAATTGAGGGTTTGCAGGTTTATCTTCCCCTGTTGCAGCAGCATATGAACGGAATGCATCTCTAAGTTTTGCATCATCACCACTTGCTTGTGCAGCAACAGCATAAAGTGCATGTGCTAAGCGAACACCTTTTTTCTCACCAATTTGCATCGATTCTTTCATCGTTGCATAAGGTTCAGGTTTACCATCACCAGCACCTGGTAATAATGTCCAAATCACAGCACGAGTCGCCATTGGAGCGCCCCAGAACTTTTCATTATCTAGACATGCCATACCACGTTCTACAATACCCGCAATATCTTTCGGTACATTGATTGCACCACCAGAGTTAATATCATTGGTCATCGCTTGCAGACCACTTACCATCCCTAAAAGGTAAACTGTCTGATCTAAATCATTGCGCATTGTTGGGCATGAATCACCCAATTTATATTTATATTTTGATTCCCAACGATTTGCAAAAAGTTGATAACCTGCATATTGACGTTCAGCAGCAATCCCCGCCCAACGTTTTTGTTCAATACGAGCATCTTGAGCTTCAGAAACTTGACCTGCTTTCGAAGCACGCAAATAGCGGAGTTCCGCTTCTAAGGCTTTATTTTCAGCACAAATACCTGCTGAGGTATACAATAACACCGCCATACGTGTTGGATCAGCACCCATATCCTTGGTTGACATCACCGCTGGAGTTAAGGCATTACCTGAATTACACACCATTTCGGCGTCATCCATCGCCAAAATTGGTGGAACAATATGATTTTCACTAAAACTTAATGCGACATTAGCCCCTGTTTTAATGATTTGTGAACACCCTGATAATATTGATGTTGTGAGTAACGCAACCGCCACACCCTGTCCCATTTTTTGGAATTTAGACATTCTTCCTGTCCTCTAATTAATTTGTTTTTCCTTTTAGACGTACCTTATCAGATGCAATACTTGAATTAAAGAGTAATTGCTCTAATTTAACATGCGCATTCTGACACAATTCACAGATAAGAGAATTGACAGAGAGTTGAAAATACAAAAATTTTAGGCAAAAAAAAGTAGCATTGCGACGGTTCAGCACATGCTACTTATTAACTGGTAAAAACTTGAAACTCTTTATCTTTTAGTTTTGTTGAAAGTAATCCTTGAGTGATGTTTCAGCTCTTCCTATAACAATCGCCATAACGACTGCAATTACTAGAAACATCCACATTGAAATGTCCATAGAGACCTCCTACACTTTTTGTATCTACTTTTGATAGATACTAGATCGACGTTCGACATCAGCATTAACGGGATTGTGATATATTGATGACACCTTCAATCTCTTTCTCTTGGTCACTGCAACATTACGTTGATGTGATACAAGAAGTTCCCTGAGTAAAGTTCCTGCTCTTCCTATTACAATTGCAAAAACGATTGCAATCACCAGAAACGACCATGTTGGAATTTCCATCATTTTAGGACCTCCACCACACTTTACGTTGGTGTTTGTACTTTAGCGAAAAGGTAACGATCTTGATGCTCAGATTGTCTGACAATCATAATTTTCATTATTTTTTAGAGTATTTAACCTAACAATTGTTTTTAAATTTGAGTAAAAAAACACTATCTAAATGATTTATATTAAATTAATTTAATTATACAAATGTAGACTTGTCTAACAATTATGCAATTTTTGAGAGTAATTTGAGCATTTTCCATTGATTTAAAGACAATTGATCCCACCAAATTACACATGTTTTTGATTCAATATTAGAAAAATGCAGCACAATATATAAATGATGATCAATAATTTTGAGTAATTTTCCTTGCTCGATATTAGGCTCTACTCCATCAAAACGAATCGACCAATCATCGTCACAGAGATACTCAATTTGATTTATTTTCGGTTTGTTTAATGCCGACCAGCCCGCCCATCCCATAATCAACAAGCACACTAACCATAAAAAAGCTGACAATAATTGATAAAGTAGGATATTGATACCCAAAAAACAAAACAGCTGCAATCCTAGCGAAAATCGACTAGATTGCAGCTCAAAAATACGTTTAGCCGTGTACATATTTTTTTAATTTTAAAATAAACGCTTTTAACTCTTCACGTGGTGGCTCACCCACCTCCATGAACCAATCCAACAAATCAGGATCTTCTTGATCCACCAACTCTGCAAATAATGCTTTTTCTGTTGGGTCTGCAGTCAAATAATATTGTTTAACATAAGGGTCAAAGTACACATCAATTTCTTTTAACCCACGACGTGCACGATAAATCACCTTGCGCTCTTCCAGTGTCATTTCATCAGACATTACTTATTCCACTTGCAACAAAGACAGCATAGTGTACCTGATCCAGTTTTATCTGCGCATAGATTTTTATAAGGTGACCAAATACATCAATCAAAATGAGCATTGATCACATTGTTGAATAATTCAGCTTTCTTGTATCTTCATGATGATCATTTAATCCAATGAACTAGGGAAAAAATAACAAATGCAATCAGGTGCAATTCGTCCAATTCCAAACATGCTTCCACGTAAACTTTTTACTCCAGACCATGAAGCATTCCGTGAAACTGTTCGTAAGTTCTACGAAAAAGAAGTTGTTCCCAATATCGAAAAGTATGAGAAACAGCAGCACGTAGATCGCGATTTATGGAACAAAGCTGGTGCGCTAGGTTTGTTATGCACAACGATGCCTGAAGAATATGGTGGCTCAGGTGTGGATCGACTCTACAGTATGATTCTGATTGAAGAACAAGCATATGCGATGGACTCAAGCACAGGTTTTTCTTTGCATTCAGATATCGTTGCTAATTACATTAATAATTTTGGTAATGAAGATCAGAAGCAAAAATGGTTGCCAAAAATGGCATCAGGTGAAACGGTTACGGCTATTGCTATGACAGAACCAGGTACAGGTTCAGATTTGCAAGCTGTTCGTACGACGGCTGTACTTGATGGTGATGAATACGTTATCAATGGTTCTAAAATTTTCATTACCAATGGCTATCTTTGCGACATGGCAATTGTAGTTTGTAAAACAGGTAACAGCGACAAAGGTTCAGCCAATCTTTCATTAATTATTGTGGAAGCTGATCGTGCAGGTTTTAGTAAAGGTAAACCTTTAAACAAAATTGGTATGAAAGGACAAGATACATGCGAACTCTTCTTTGACAACGTCCGCGTACCAAAAGAAAATTTACTAGGCATGGAAGGCATGGGCTTTATCATGCTCATGAAAGAATTAGCATGGGAACGTATGTTAGTTGCGATTATTTGCCAAGCAGGTGCTGAAGCAGCTTTTGCACATACAGTTCAATATACTAAAGACCGTAAAGCATTTGGAAAACCAATTGGGACTTTCCAAAATACTCGCTTTAAGCTAGCTGAACTAAGAACTGAAATTGATTTCTGTCGTACCTATTTAGATCGTTGCATGGAATTACAGTTAGAAGAAAGTCTAGGTGTCGATGCTGCTGCGGCTGCCAAATACAAAATTTCAGACATGTTCTCTAAAGTTGTAGATGAATGCTTACAATTGCATGGCGGATACGGTTATATGCTTGAATACCCAATCGCACGTGCCTACATCGACAACCGTGCAAACCGTATTTATGCTGGAACCAATGAAATCATGAAAGAGCTGATTTCTCGCACCCTATAATAAGATCTAAAGGGATAGCACTATCGATAATGCTATCCCTTTTTAAATCACTTCTGTTGTGTTTTTTCTGAGTGTTGTGCATCTTGAGGATTCATACGCATCATGATTTTCTTTATAGTGGCATGATCAGCATGTTGTTGCATCGTAGTATTCAGTGCTGCTCGAGCATCTTGTGTTGTGAAATGAGCAATCTCGCCACCAATACCACTTGCTTTCTTCGCCCAAGCCTTTCCCTCAGCAGATTCATAGAATTTCAACGCTGCTTCTAATTCTTTTTGATTAAAAGTTTCCACATAACGTTGAACGATAAACTGCTTTCGTTTTTCGCTATTCAAATTCTTGCTCAAATCAACATAAAACTGCTCAGGAATATCTTTAGGCAGTCGCATACGAATTTGCTCGATAATCATTTTATCAGTGTTCTGTAAACCTTGCTCAGTTCCGTCCATGGATACTAGCTTCTGTGCAACGGTCTCTTTCTTTTTAATATCTTCTGCAAAAGTCGCTGTGCTTAACATTAAAGTTATTAAAAGCAAGCCTATCCTCATGATTTCTTCCTTGATCGTTATTTAAATTTTGAATCAATATACTCGAATTCTTAACAGAAATTAAAATTTAGAAATAAAAAAACCTATGTATTAACATAGGTTTTTTTTATCAAACAAAAAATTTATGAAACTAATTTAGGCTTACGATCCGCTTGCTCACTACGTTTATGGAATTGCAATACGCCATCGTTAAACTTAGCATCTTTTAGATCTTTACGATCTGCAAGATAGTTATTGGTAATTTTCCAAGGCGCTTGCTTACCTTGTTTTGGCATAACATCAGCTGCACGTGCGATATAACCAGAAGACAATTTACCCATAATGGTATCCTGTTCAAACTGACTTGGGTCAGCATGAGCAATCACTTCATCATAGCCATTCTTATCCATATGATTAATCAAGCGGCAAATATAATCAGCTGCGATATCAACTTTTAATGTCCAAGAAGCATTGATATAACCAATAATCATTGCCATATTCGGCACATCACTCACCATCACACCTTGATACAACATGTGTTTAGAGGTATTAAGTGGCTTACCATCGATTGAACCTTGCACACCACCCAAGATTTGGATCTCTAAACCAGTTGCTGAGATCACAATATCTGCTTCTAAGTGTTTACCAGATTTTAACTGAATACCATTTGCGGTGAATTTTTCAATTTGATCTGTTTCAATACTTGCTTGACCATCACGTAAAGCTTTGAATAAATCACCATCAGGAACAACACACAAACGCTGATCCCATGGGTTATAGCTTGGAGTAAAATGTTTCATATCCACTTTACCTTTTAACTGCAACTCGATTCCTTTCAACAGCAAACGACGAACAGTTTTAGGATGCTTTTGTGCTAATGCATAAATTGCACGCTGCATGCCAATGTTACGAGCACGAGTAAATTTATATGCTGTTTCTTCAGACATGAATCGACGTGTCTTTTCATAAATAAAGTCAATTGAAGGCACTGTTGCGATATAAGTTGGAGAACGTTGCAACATGGTTACATGACCTGCCCCACCTTTTACCATTGAAGGAACAAGTGTAATTGCAGTTGCACCACTACCGATAATTACAACTTTTTTGCCTTTATAATCTAAATTCTCAGGCCAGTGTTGTGGATGGATAAATTGCCCTTTAAATTTATCTTGATCTTGGAATTGTGGTGCATAACCTTGGTCATAATTATAGTAACCAGTACATCCCATCACAAAATTAGCTGACCAAGTCTGCTTCTTCTTGTTGTTGTCTTCAATTTCAACCAACCACTTTTTCTTAGCAGAATCATAGTTTGCAGAAAGTACACGATGACCAAAGTGAATTTTCTCTTTTAATTTATTTTCAGAGATGACTTCACCTAAATAAACTTTAATTTCAGGACCGCTTGCTAAAACTTTTTCTTTTGCCCATGGTTTAAAGTTAAAACCAAAAGTAGACATGTCTGAATCAGAACGAATACCAGGATAACGGAATAAATCCCAAGTCCCACCAAAGCTATCACGACGCTCTAAAATTTCAAATTGGCGTTGCGGACAGTTCTTAGAAAGATGCACAGCTAACCCAATCCCAGAGATACCTGCACCAATAATTAATACATCAACTTGCTTTTCCATTTTTTTTATACCCTGTATAAACCATGTCTTTATTAAAGCACAAATTTGACAATACACAATGTCAAGTTTAGTCATTCATAGGTTTTTTTATATCAGTTCGGGACATTTTGAAAAAAAAGAGGGTAAAAAAATCCTGAGATTTTTGCTTGGATTTGCTAATTTCTGAAACTGGAAATTAAGAATACATCCTTACTTTATTACAAAAAAAATTAATTTAACTAATTAATATTTATAGAACATAAAATAGATTAAGCACATCAAATGTAGAGGCAATTTATAATGAAATTTTAATGTAAATAGGAAGCTTAAATAATTCATATACCTTGTTTTGAAAGCGAATAATCCTATAAACAAACCGTGAAGAGTGTGTACCATTGATTCCGAATTTATTTGCTGAAATTATACCAGCTCAATCTGCTGCAGGAATTGCATTAGGGTTAAATTTCAACACCTTTAAAGCAATTTCAGATTTTCAAATCATTCATGATTATGAAGAATCAGACAACTTATCTTATGAGCAAAATAAATGGCTAGTTTTACACCGAAATTTAGTACAGCCAAGTGGACATCCTATTAGTGAAATATGTTGTTATTGTAATAAAAGCATTACGCTAACATTCAATGCAGATACAAATAGACTAGAATTCATCTATGTAGGCGAAGGATATCAAGGAAAATTATTAGGTTTGTTAGGAATAGGAGATCTGTTAGATTCAGTCAAAATACAATATAACTTTCATTTTGAAGGTGATAGACATTATCTTGAATATACAGAAGATAGTAGCTTGGCTGGAGAAATTATTCCTGTTGAGATAGAAACAAACTACAGAATAGCGTACTCAGAAGAATATTCAGACCAAATTATTCAAGGTTTCTTGATCTACTTGCCACCAATTGAAAGAAATGATTTAAACATAATTGCTTAACTTAATGCTCCATCAATACATTTGAATACAATATCCTTAACCTTAAACAATAAAAAAGGCCGGTTATTACACCGACCTTTTTTGGAACAACTGACTGTTCTACACGTAGAAGTATTATTTTACTTCACGGTCAACGAGTTCAACGTAAGCCATCGGTGCAGCATCACCTGCACGGAAGCCCGCTTTAAGAACACGTAGATAACCGCCGTTACGCTCTTTGTAACGAGGGCCAAGAACGGTAAATAATTTACCAACAGTTGCTGCAGAACGAGTACGAGCAAACGCTAAACGACGGTTTGCTACTGTATCGTTTTTAGCTAAAGTGATTAAAGGCTCAGCAACGCGGCGAAGTTCTTTCGCTTTAGGCAAAGTTGTTTTAATTAACTCATGCTCAACTAAAGCATTTGTTAAGTTTTGGAACAACGCCTTACGGTGGCTGCTTGTACGGCCTAATTTCACACCACTATTACGATGACGCATGGTGATAGTCCTACTTAATTAACGGCTACGATAGGCAAAACGGTCATCCATACGGAGACTAGCAGGTGGCCAGTTCTCTAAACGCATGCCGAGTTGTAAACCTTTCGATGCCAAAACATCTTTGATCTCAGTTAACGATTTTTTACCTAAGTTAGGAGTTTTTAACAACTCAACTTCAGTACGTTGAACAAGATCACCAATGTAGTAAATATTTTCTGCCTTCAAACAGTTAGCAGAACGAACAGTTAGCTCGAGATCATCTACTGGACGAAGCAAAATTGGATCAACTTCTTCGCGAGGTTCTTGAGCAACTGGAGTTTGATCTTTCTGAAGATCAACAAAAATTGCAATTTGTTGTTGCAAGATTGTTGCCGCTTTGCGGATTGCTTCTTCTGGATCAACAGTACCGTTTGTTTCAAGATCGATCACTAGCTTGTCAAGATCAGTACGTTGTTCTACACGCGCATTTTCAACGGTATAAGAAACACGTTTAATCGGGCTATATGAAGCATCTAATTGTAAACGACCTACAGGGCGAGTTTCGCCTTCTGGGAAGCGTGAATCAGAAGTTTCGTAGCCACGACCTTGAGCAACTTTAAGGCGCATTTTTAATGAACCGCTAGAACTCAAAGTACCAATTAAATGATCAGGGTTAACCACTTCAACATTATGAGGTAAACGAAGGTCAGCTGCTGTTACGTCACCTGCACCTTGCTTTTCTAATGTTAAATATGCTTCGTTTTGATCGAACAGCTTAATAGACAATCCTTTTAGGTTCAGCAAGAGCTCGACGATGTCCTGCTGCAAGCCTTCTAAAGTACTGTACTCGTGCTCGACACCTTCTATTTCTACTTCAACCACAGCAGCGCCAGGTAAAGAAGACAATAGAATGCGACGTAAAGCATTACCTAGAGTATGACCAAAGCCACGCTCTAAAGGTTCCAGAATCACTTTTGCCGAGGTCCCGCTCACCGCTTCGACCTTGATCGCTTGCGGAGTTAGAAACTCGTTTGCAGTACGCGTCATTTATTGCTACCTCAAGGATTATTTAGAATACAATTCTACAATCAAGCTTTCGTTGATTTCAGCAGGTAAATCAGAACGATCTGGAGCAGCTTTGAACGTACCTTCTAACTTAGAATGGTCAACTTCCATCCAAGCAGGGATACCACGTTGAGCAGCTAATTCAATCGCGTTTTTAATACGCAATTGTTGTTTAGCGCCTTCATGCACTGCAATTACATCGCCCGCTTTTACTTGAATAGACGCAATGTTTACACGACGACCATTTAAAGTAATAGAACGGTGACTTACTAACTGACGAGCTTCTGCACGTGTAGAACCAAAACCCATGCGATAAACTACGTTATCAAGACGGCTTTCAAGCAATTTCAACAAGTTTTCACCTGTTGCGCCTTTAACACGAGCTGCTTCTTTATAGTAATTACTAAATTGACGCTCTAACACACCGTACATACGACGTACTTTTTGTTTTTCACGTAATTGTAGTGAGTACTCAGATTGCTTTCCACCGCGTGCCTGACCATGTTGACCAGGTGCTTTGTTAGCTTTTTTTGTTTTGACGTCAAATGGTTTAACGCCAGATTTAAGTTGCAGGTCTGTCCCTTCGCGGCGAGAGAGTTTGCATTTTGGACCAATATAACGAGCCATGAATGTTTCTCCTTACACGCGACGTTTTTTAGGTGGACGGCAACCGTTGTGAGGAATTGGAGTCACATCGGTAATGCTGTTAATCTTATAACCCACTGCGCCTAATGCACGAACCGCAGACTCACGACCTGGACCAGGACCTTTTACAAGGACGTCTAGGTTTTTCAAACCGTAATCTAAAGCTGCTTTACCAGCAACTTCAGCAGCTACCTGAGCAGCGAACGGAGTTGATTTACGTGAACCACGGAAGCCTTGTCCACCTGAGGTAGCCCAAGCCAATGCATTACCTTGACGATCGGTAATCGTTACAATGGTGTTATTAAAAGACGCGTGAATGTGTGCAACACCTTCAGAGACGGTACGAGTGACCTTCTTGCGTGTGCGAGTATCTTTAGCCATCTTTTAGCTTCCAGAAATCTTACTTTTTAATCGGTTTGCGCGGACCTTTACGGGTACGTGCGTTAGTTTTGGTGCGTTGTCCGCGAACAGGCAAGCTGCGACGATGACGAAGACCGCGGTAGCAGCCTAAATCCATTAAACGTTTAATGTTCATGGAAATTTCGCGACGTAAATCACCTTCGGTCGGAACCTTAGCAACTTCTGCACGAATCGCATCAAGCTGAGCATCATCTAATTCACGAATTTTTGTAGTCTCAGTGATACCTACAGCAGCTAAGATATTCTTAGCAGTGTGGCGGCCGATACCAAAAATATACGTGAGAGAGATAACAGCATGCTTGTTATCCGGAATGTTTACACCGGCAATACGAGCCATTCAATTTTCTCCAAAAAGGCAGTCAAGATAATCAACCGCCCCACAAAAATCTTGAGGGGCGGATAATAACCTAATTAGCCTACTGAAATCAACAGGTCTTAATTAAATTAACCTTGACGCTGCTTATGACGAGGTTCTGCGCTACAAATCACGCGAATAACCCCATTACGACGGATAACTTTACAGCTACCACAGATTTTCTTTACAGAAGCTTGTACTTTCATGATGAAACCTCTAAGTGCGCTTATCCCTGAGGATGAGCAGTCGTTTTTCTCATTAACGTTTGATTATCATATTGATGCGAAGTTAGATGCGCTTGAAGTTGCGCCATAAAATCCATCACTACAACAACTACAATAAGCAATGATGTTCCACCCAAATGGAATGGAATACCAAATGAACTTTGTAAAACCATTGGCATTAAGCACACAACGGTGATGTAGATTGCACCAATAAACGTCAAACGGTTAAGGATATGATCTAAATAACGAGCCGTTTGCTCACCTGGGCGGATACCAGGCACATACGCTCCGCTACGTTTCAAATTCTCTGAAACTTCTTTCGGGCTAAAAACAAGCGCGGTATAGAAATAACAGAAGAAAATAATTAACGCACCAAAGAGCATTAAATATAACGGCTGTCCAGGCGATAACACCAATGCCAAGTCTTGCAGACTACGCTTAATAATCCCTGCATTAGGATCAGCACTACCTAGCCATTGCCCCAAACTCGCTGGAAATAATAACAATGAGCTTGCGAAAATTGCTGGGATTACACCTGCCATATTAATTTTCAATGGCAAATGTGTTTGCTGTGCAGTAAATACACGACGCCCTTGCTGTTTTTGAGCATAGTTCACTGGAATACGACGTTGTGCTTTTTCAATAAACACAATCGCAGCTAAAACTGCTAAAGATAATAATCCAAAAACAGCTAAACCAATTAAACTACCTTGACCATTTTGCACTGTTGTAAATGACTGAATTACTAAGTTTGGTAAGCCTGCCACAATACCTGCGAAAATGATCATTGAGATACCATTACCGACACCACGTTCAGTAATTTGCTCCCCCAACCACATCAAGAACATTGTTCCAGCAACCAATGAGGTTACCGCTGGAACATAAAATGCCAATCCCGAAGTCAAAGTAATACCCTGACTAATGAGACCAGCACACATCCCTACCCCTTGCACGAGCGCAAGGAATAAAGTTCCATAACGTGTATATTGATTAATCTTGCGTTTGCCTTGCTCGCCTTCTTTTTTCAAAGCCTCTAACGAAGGGATCACTGTCGACATTAACTGCACGATAATCGAAGCAGAAATATACGGCATGATACCTAACGCTAGAATCGACATGCGTTCTAATGCACCGCCAGAAAACATGTTAAATAAACCTAAGAAGGTACCTTCATTAGCTTTAAAAAAACGTGCCAGCGCTACATTATCAATACCCGGCAACGGAATATGCGCTCCTAGTCGAAAGACCAATAACGCGCCAATTAAAAACATTAATCGGCGGATAATTTCACGATATTTCACATGAAACGGCTGGCCTTTCATCATGTTAACATGACCAGTAGAACTAGGAGTCATAGACACTCGAGATTACTCCTCGACTTTACCGCCAGCAGCTTCAACAGCAGCTTTAGCGCCTTTAGTCAACGCAACACCTTGTACAGTGAACGCGCGAGTGATTTCACCAGAAAGCACGATGCGAGCACGAATTTGGTCACGACGAACAACATTCGCAGCTTTTAAAGTTTCAAGGCTAACGATGTCGCCTTCCACTTTATTCAACTCAGACAAACGCACTTCAGCAGTTTTCAAAGCGATTTGGCTAGTGAAACCGAATTTAGGTAAACGACGATATAATGCAGTTTGACCGCCTTCAAAGCCTGGACGAGTACCACCACTTTTACGTGAGTTTTGACCCTTGATACCACGACCACCAGTTTTACCAACGCCAGAACCGATACCACGGCCTAAACGACGGTGTTCACGCTTTGCACCTTCAGCAGGTGAAAGTTCATTTAAACGCAGAGTCATGGCTTATTCCTCTACACTAACCATATAGTAAACTTTGTTGATCATACCACGATTAGAAGGCGTATCTTGCACTTCTACAGTATGACCAATACGACGCAGACCTAGACCTTGTAGGCAAAGTTTATGATTTTTTAAACGATGCGAAGAAGATTTAGTCTGGGTAACTTTAATCGTTTTCATGATTGATTACCCTTGAATTTGTTCTACTGAAAGACCACGTTTAGCAGCGACTTTCTCAGGAGAAGTCATATCACGCAAACCTTTGAAAGTTGCGTTTACTACGTTAGCAGCATTAGTAGAGCCATAACATTTAGCAAGTACGTTATGTACACCTGCAGCTTCTAAAACGGCACGCATAGCACCACCAGCAATTACGCCAGTACCTTCAGAAGCAGGTTGCATGTATACACGGCTTGCACCATGACGAGCATTCACAGGGTGTTGTAAAGTAGTACCAGCAAGGTCTACAGTAATCATGTTGCGACGAGCAGCTTCAAGTGCTTTAGAAATAGCAGCTGGAACTTCACGTGCTTTACCACGACCAAAACCTACACGACCATTACCATCGCCCACAACAGTTAATGCTGTGAAAGAGAAGATACGACCACCTTTAACAACCTTGGCTACACGATCAACGGCAACCAGCTTTTCAACGAGACCTTCGTTTTGTTCAACTTTCGCCATGATTAGAACTCCAAGCCGCCTTCACGAGCAGCATCAGCCAAGGCTTTGATACGACCATGATATTTAAAACCAGAACGGTCAAATGCAACTTTAGTAACACCAGCTGCTTTAGCACGTTCTGCGATCAAAGCACCTACTTTAGTAGCCGCTTCAACGTTACCAGTAGTACCACTACGTAAAGATGCATCTAAAGTTGAAGCTTGCGCTAAAACTTTGCCACCATCTGCTGAAATAACCTGAGCATAGATGTGACGCGGAGTGCGGTTTACACACAAACGAGTCGCACCCAATGCACGGATGTGCAAGCGTGTGCTTTTCGCACGACGCAAACGGGTTTGTTTCTTTTCGTTCATAAGAACCTCGCGCCTTATTTCTTCTTAGCTTCTTTACGAAGAATAACTTCATCCGAATAACGAACACCTTTACCTTTATATGGTTCAGGAGAACGGTATGCACGGATTTCCGCTGCCACTTGACCTAACAACTGCTTGTTTGCTGATTTCAAAATGATTTCAGTTGCAGTTGGAGTTTCCGCTGTTACACCTTCAGGTAAAGCGTAGTCAATCGGGTGTGAATAACCTAATGCTAGGTTAACAACAGTACCTTTAACAGCAGCTTTATAACCTACACCAACAAGTTGTAGTTTACGTTCGAAGCCTTCACTAACACCTTTTACAAGGTTGTTCAATACAGCGCGAGCAGTACCAGCTTGCATCCAAGCATCTTTCGATTCTTTTACTGGAGCAAGTTGAAGTTTACCTTCTTCCTGTTTTAGCTCGACCAGCGCATGCAGGTTGAAAGACAATGTACCTTTGCTGCCTTTCACTTCGACCTGCCGGCCGTTCTGAGTAACTGTTACACCATTAGGTACAGTTACTGGGGCTTTAGCCACACGAGACATGAGGAATCACCTATTAAGAAACAAAAGCAATAACTTCACCACCAACACCCGCAGCACGTGCAGCGCGATCAGTCATGATGCCTTTGCTTGTAGAAACAATTGCAATACCCAAACCTTGCTTAACGCTAGGAAGTTTATCTTTACCACGGTATTGACGTAGACCTGGACGACTTACGCGCTTAACCGTTTCGATAACTGGTTTGCCTTCGAAATATTTTAGCGTAATAGTCAAAGTAGATTTTGCATCTTCTTGAGCAACTTCTACATTTGAAATATAACCTTCTTGTTGAAGTACGTTTGCAATTGCAACTTTCAACTTAGAAGAAGGCATAGAAACAACTTGTTTCTTCGCCATTTGTGCGTTACGAACACGTGTTAACATGTCGGCAACGGTATCTTGCATACTCATTTAGTCGCTCCTTACCAGCTTGCCTTAACAACGCCTGGTACATCACCCTGCATTACTGTGTCACGTAATTTGTTACGGCTTAAACCGAACTTACGGAAGTAACCATGAGGACGACCAGTTAAACCACAGCGGTTACGAAGACGTACTGGAGATGCATTACGTGGCAATGCTTGTAACTTTAACATCGCTTCGAAACGTTCTTCGTCACTTGCGTTTACATTTGCAATCGTTGCTTTTAATTCAGCACGTTTTGCAGCGTATTTAGCAACTGTCTTTTCGCGTTTCAATTCGCGATTAATCATACCTTTCTTAGCCATATCGACCTCTTATTTGAACGGGAAGCCGAATGCACGCATAAGCGCACGGCCTTCGTCATCGCTACGAGCAGTTGTCGTAATTGTGATATCTAAACCACGAATACGATCAATCTTGTCAAAATCGATTTCAGGGAAAACGATTTGCTCTTTTAAACCCATAGAGTAGTTACCACGACCATCAAATGATTTTGAAGAAAAACCACGGAAGTCACGGATACGAGGAATCGCGATAGAGATCAAACGGTCCAAGAATTCGTACATTTGGTCGCCACGTAAAGTAACTTTACAACCAATTGGCCAACCATCACGGATTTTGAAACCAGCGATTGATTTACGAGCAAGTGTCACAACTGGTTTTTGACCAGCAATGAGTTGCATATCAGCAACAGCACCGTCTAATAATTTCTTATCAGTTGCAGCTGCGCCTACACCCATGTTAAGAGTGATTTTTGTGATGCGTGGAATTTCCATCACATTCTTAATGCCAAGTTCTTCTTTTAACTTTGCTTTAAGTTCGTCATTGTAACGTGCTTTAAGTCTGGCCATTGCCTTTTCAACCTATTACTTCGCTGCCGCCACTGATTCACCATTTGATTTATAAACACGAGTTTTCGTGCCATCAATCACTTGGTAACCAACACGGTCAGCCTTTTGGGTTGTAGCATTAAAAATTGCCACGTTAGAGATATGAAGCGTCGCCTCTTGAGTAACGATACCGCCTTCAGCGCCTGTTACACGGTTTGGCTTTTGATGCTTCTTCACCAAGTTAAGACCTTCGACCTTAACTCGATCTTCAGAAACAGACAAAACAACACCTTGTTTGCCTTTTTCTTTACCTGCGATCACAATTACTTGATCGCCTTTTTTAATCTTAGCCATGATTGCCTCTTATAGAACTTCAGGAGCCAATGAAATGATTTTCATGAACTGTTCAGTACGAAGTTCACGAGTCACTGGTCCGAAGATACGAGTAGCAATCGGAGCTTTGTTGTTATTCAAAATAACAGCTGCGTTATCGTCGAAACGAATAACTGAACCATCTGGACGACGGATGCCGAATTTTGTACGAACAACTACAGCATTCATCACGTCACCTTTTTTAACACGTGCGCGTGGGATTGCTTCTTTTACAGTAACTTTAATAATGTCGCCAACAGAAGCATAACGACGATGTGAACCACCTAGTACTTTAATACATTGTACGCGGCGTGCACCACTGTTGTCTGCTACGTCGAGCATACTTTCGGTTTGAATCATTGCCCTACTCCAAAACCGAGCATCACCGGTCACAATTTCGAAAGGCTCAAAGAGTACTCGAAATTGTCCGATGATGCAACAAGAACGTCTAATTACTCAGCAGCAGCTTCAACTACTTCCACTAAAGTCCAAGCTTTAGTTTTAGAAATTGGGCGGCTTTCTTTGATGGTTACCAAGTCGCCTAATTTAGCAACATTGTTCTCATCATGAGCGTGTAATTTAGTTGAACGGCGGATTGATTTGCCATACAACGGGTGTTGAACGCGGCGTTCAATAAGCACAACAATAGATTTGTCCATTTTGTCGCTTACGACTTTGCCGGTTAACGTGCGGACTGTTTTTTCACTCATTGTCCGTTCCCCTGTTTTTCGGTAAGGAGTGTCTTGATACGAGCAATTGTCTTACGAGCAATTTGCACTTCGTGCGATTTGCCCAACTGACCAGTTGCTTTCGCCATACGAAGACGGAATTGGTTAAGCTGTTGCTCATCAAGCATCGCTTTCAACTCTTCTACCGATTTTTCACGTAGATCTTTAGTTTTCATTACATTACCGTCCGAGTCACGATAGTGGTTTTAAACGGAAGTTTAGCAGCAGCTAAAGCAAAAGCTTCACGCGCTAATTCATCGTTCACACCTTCAATTTCGTACAGGATCTTACCTGGCTGAATCTGGCAAACCCAGTATTCCACGCTACCCTTACCTTTACCCATACGAACTTCTAATGGTTTTTCGGTAATTGGTTTATCCGGGAACACACGGATGAAGATTTTACCACCACGCTTAATACGACGGCTAATGGTACGACGGCAAGCTTCGATTTGACGCGCAGTCATACGACCACGTTCAGTCGCTTTAATCGCAATCGAACCAAATGATACTGTACTACCACGATGCGCTAGACCAGTGTTACGGCCTTTGTGCACTTTACGGAATTTGGTACGTTTAGGTTGCAACATGGATTATTCTCCCTTGTCAGCAGCACGGTCACCGCGACGACCACGACGCTCTTGACCTTCACCACGACCACGACCACGTTTAGCTGGACGCTCTTCAGCAGGAGCAGGATTCATGACTTGTTTCATGCCACCTAAGATCTCGCCACGGAAAATCCAAACTTTAACACCGATCGTACCGTAAGTTGTTTCAGCACGCATAGTTGCATAGTCGATATCAGCACGAAGAGTATGCAAAGGAACACGACCTTCACGATACCATTCAGTACGAGCAATCTCTGCACCACCTAAACGGCCAGAAACTTCAACTTTGATACCTTTCGCGCCAGCACGCATAGTGTTTTGAACCGCACGCTTCATAGCACGACGGAACATTACACGCTTTTCTAATTGAGAAGCGATTGCTTCAGCAACTAAACGAGCATCTAAGTCTGGGCGATCAATTTCGTTGATGCTAACTTGCGCTGGAACACCCATAATGTTGGTGAGTTCGCGCTGTAATTTCTCAATATCTTCGCCTTTTTTACCGATAACGATACCAGGACGAGCAGTGCTAATAGTTACTTTAGCAGCGCCTGTAGGACGTTCGATAAGAATATTGCTTACCATCGCATTCTTAAGTTTTTTAGTTAAAAACTCACGAACTTGAAGATCTTTAAGCAAGTATTCAGCGTATTGTTTCGGACTCGCATACCAGTTAGCGTTATGGCGTTTCACAACACCTAGGCGGATACCGATTGGATGAACCTTCTGACCCATATCAAACCCCTACCTTAACGGTGATGTGACAAGTACGCTTTGTAATACGATCCGCACGGCCTTTAGCACGTGGCAAAATACGTTTAAGGCTCATACCTTCATCAACGTAAATCGTAGTTACTTTAAGATCGTCAACATCTAAGCTGTTGTTGTGTTCAGCATTTGCAATTGCAGATTCAAGCGCTTTTTTAACAAGCACAGCTGCTTTTTTGTTGCTGAAGTTCAAAATATCTAGCGCGCGCGCAACCGATTTACCACGGATCAAATCAGCAACTAAACGTGCTTTTTGTGCCGAGATAGCGGCACCGCGTAATTTTGCAGTTACTTCCATCATAGCACCTATTAACGTTTAGACTTCTTATCAACACCGTGACCACGATAGGTACGAGTTGGTGCGAATTCACCAAGCTTATGACCAACCATATGCTCAGTAACAATTACTGGAACATGGTTACGACCATTGTGAACAGAAATTGTTAAACCAACAAAATCTGGAAGGATCATTGAACGACGTGACCAAGTCTTGATCGGCTTACGGTTGTTAGCTGCAATTGCTGCTTCAACTTTAGCGAACAAGTGTGCGTCGACGAATGGACCTTTTTTTAATGAACGAGGCATTATTCAGATTCCTTTACTTGACGCGACGGTCGCGAATAATCATCTTAGTCGTACGCTTATTGGTACGTGTCTTGTACCCTTTAGCTTTTTGACCCCATGGGCTTACAGGTTGAATACCTTTGCTACGCCCTTCACCACCACCGTGTGGATGGTCAACCGGGTTCATCGCCATACCACGAACAGTAGGACGAACACCGCGCCAGCGTGAAGCACCAGCTTTACCCAATGAACGAAGGTTGCTTTCTTGGTTAGAAACTTCACCAATTACAGCACGACATTCAACGTGGATTTTACGCATTTCACCAGAACGTAAACGAACGATTGCGTAAGAACCATCACGACCTAACAACTGAACTGAAGTACCAGCAGAACGTGCTAATTGAGCACCTTTACCGATTTTAAGTTCAACGTTGTGAAGTGTAGAACCGATAGGCATATTACGAAGCGGTAAGCAGTTACCTGGACGAATTGGAGCATCGTTACCAGATTGTACTTTATCGCCAGCACGCAAACCTTTAGGTGCGATGATGTAACGACGCTCACCGTCAGCATACAAAACTAATGCAATGTGTGCAGTACGGTTAGGATCGTATTCAATACGCTCTACAGTCGCTGGAATACCATCTTTGTTACGTTTAAAGTCAACGAGACGATAGTGTTGTTTGTGTCCACCACCAACGTGACGAGTCGTAATGTGACCGTTGTTGTTACGACCACCAGTACGTTTTTTAGCTTCAACCAACGGTGCATAAGGTGCGCCTTTGTGAAGATGGTCATGAACCACTTTCTCTACAAAGCGACGTCCTGGAGACGTTGGCTTACATTTTTGAATCGGCATAATTTTCGTCCTTACTCCGCTGCGTTTTCAGCGGTATCGCCCAAGTCAGCCATTTCTACATCTTGGCCAGCTTTCAGGGTGACGTATGCTTTTTTAACATCAGAACGACGTCCTAATGTACGACCAAAGCGTTTTGTTTTACCTTTAGTGATCGTTGTATTTACTTTCACAACTTCAACACCAAAGAGCTGCTCAACTGCTTTCTTGATTTCAAGCTTGTTTGCATTTAATGCAACTTTAAATACTTGAACACCAGCAGTATCACCTAAAACTTGTGCTTTTTCTGAGAATACTGGTCCTTGTAGGACTTGATATAAACGTTCGTTGTTCATCCGAGTTCTACCTCAATTTTCTTAGCAGCAGCTACAGACATGACAACTTTATCGAATGCGATCAAGCTAACAGGATCAATTGCAGTTGCGTCCACCACATCTACATGTGGGAGGTTGCGCGCTGCAAGATACAAGTTCTCATCTACAGCATCTGTAACGATCAATGCACGAGTTGCATTTAAGTCGTTAAGTTTTGCAAGCAATTCTTTAGTTTTTGGAGCCGCAACAGCAAACTCTTCAACTAATACAAGACGATCTTGGCGAACAAGTTCAGCTAAGATACATTGCATTGCACCGCGGTACATTTTGCGGTTAACTTTTTGAGACCAATCTTGTGGGCGAGCAGCAAAAGTTTTACCACCACCTACCCAGATTGGGCTACGAATAGAACCAGCACGAGCGCGACCAGTACCTTTTTGACGGAATGGCTTTTTACCACCGCCAGAAACATCTGCACGTGATTTGTGAGCACGAGTACCTTGACGACCACCAGCTAAGTAAGCTGTAACAACTTGGTGTACAAGAGCTTCGTTAAATTCACGTCCGAAAGCAACTTCAGACAATTCAACAGCAGAGCCGGAAACAGTTTTTAAATTCACAGTATTTCCCCTCAGGCCTTGATGGTAGGACGCACGATAACGTCGCCGCCAGTTGAACCAGGAATAGCACCCTTAACAACTAAAACTGAACGTTCAGCGTCAATAGATACAATTTCAAGACCTTGAACTGTTACGCGTTCATCACCTAAGTGACCAGCCATTTTCTTGCCTTTGAACACGCGACCAGGTGTTTGGTTTTGACCTGTAGAACCTAAAACACGGTGAGATACAGAGTTACCATGTGTAGCATCTTGCGTACGGAAGTTCCAACGCTTAACACCACCTTGGAAGCCTTTACCTTTAGACTGACCAGTTACGTCAACAATTTGACCAACTGTGAACAAGTCAACACCGATAGAACCACCAACTTCACGACCTTCAAGCTCAGCTTCAGTAACACGGAACTCTTTAACTAAACGACCAGCAGCAACACCAGCTTTCGCAAAGTGACCTTTCTGAGCGCTAGTTACGCGCGATTCGCGACGTTCACCAGTAGTTACTTGAATTGCTTGATAACCATCAGTTTCAAGTGTTTTGATTTGCGTAATGCGGTTTGGATCGACTTCGATAACTGTAACAGGTACAGATACACCAGCATCTGTAAAGATGCGAGTCATACCACATTTGCGACCGACTAAACCAATAGCCATGTGCATAAACCTCTAAAAAAGCGGCTTAATTAACTTAGAGTTAATTAACCGAAAGCCTTAACCCAAAGCGATCTGAACATCAACACCAGCAGCAAGATCTAACTTCATCAATGCATCAACAGTTTTATCTGTAGGTTGAACGATGTCGATCAAACGCTTATAAGTGCGGATTTCGTACTGATCACGAGCGTCTTTGTTGACGTGTGGTGAAGTAAGAACGTTGAAGCGTTCGATGCGAGTAGGCATCGGAATTGGACCACACACTTGTGCGCCAGTACGCTTAGCGGTTTCTACGATCTCTTGAGCAGATTGATCAATCAGACGATGATCAAAAGACTTCAAACGGATACGAATTCTCTGGTTAGACATACCAGTAAACTCCAAGCCAAATATATAAAGAATCACCCATGACGCACCTCACCTTTTGGCAAGTGTCAAGGGCAGTGAAAATCACTATGGTCGTGATCGATGCCACGACTGTAATGCGTTAACTACTTTCTTCGTAGAAAACGCCCTCCATTTGAGGGTCGCCCATTATAGCGATTGTTTAAGTCTTATGCAATTCTTCTTTTATTTTTTACCGTTAAAAAATCAATTTAAGCGCTTACAACATATTCAATTGCTTGATTAAGCAAATCGTTGCCTTGTTGAAATTTATTTTGGTTTGTTTTTTTGAGCTCAGCGATTGATTGAACAAATTCCCCATTAAACACAGCCATGTCTTCTTCATTTTCAATCAACAATTGCAATGCATGTGGCGTCATTTCAGGATGAAATTGAAAACCTAAAACATTACGTCCAATTTGATAAAGTTGATTTCTACATACTTCATTTTCTGCTAAACGGATACCACCTCTAGGTATTTCAAAGGTCTCGCTATGCCATTGCATAATGTTAATTTTCTCTGGAATTTGAAAACAATTTTCAGGTATGTGTGAAGCTCGACCAACATCCATCCACCCCAACTCTTGATATTGATTACGGCTAACCGCAGCACCAAGTGCATTTGCAATTAACTGCCCACCGAGACATAAGCCTATAGCAGGCTTTCCTGATGCCAAATAACGACGCAACCATCTTTTTTCCAATTTTAACCATGGGTAATTTGCTTCATCATTCACACTCATCGTCCCACCCATGATAATTAACAAATCCACCTCATCTACATGTGGCAATGCTTCCAATTCCAATGGCAGGTCGACGGGCAAAGCAAAAAACTCTGTTGCCGTGATTTTTGCTTTATGTGCTTTCAAGAAATTGTAACAACTACCAAAACCTTCACCTGCGATGTGCTGAAAATAATGCACTCTTAAATGCGACTTCATGCGCTAAAACCTATTATCGTTAGAATGATATTAAGTCTTAGCAAAAATAAAGCCAGTTTCATTCAATCTATTTGATCTGTAACGATTGTGTACAAAACACCTGAACAACTAGCAGAATTGTTGTTTTTCTCTTAACCTAAATCCATCTATTGATTTGATTTAGCACCATGACTAAGCAACAAAATGCACAAACCAACCTTATTCACGCACCAAGAAAAGCCCCTCAATATATAGAAACTATTCAACCTCCCCTATATCGTGCATCTACCATTATTTTTAAAAGCACATCGCACCTTTTTGATCGTCATTGGACAGATCCCTATGACTATAGCTACGGCACACATGGCACACCAACAACATTTACGCTAGGCGATAACATCGCTCAAATTGAAGGCGGTTTGTTTAGCTTACTTGCACCGAGTGGTTTATCTGCGATCAATTTAGTCAATAGTACTCTTTTAAATTCAGGCGATGAGGTATGGATTGCAGATAATATTTATGGTCCAAATTTAGAGCACCTCAACAACCTTCAAACTCGTTATGGCATTCAAGTTAAAGTTTATAATCCGATTGATATTGATAGTTTCACACCTTCAGAAAAAGCGAAGCTAATTTGGCTCGAAGCAGCTGGTTCTGTCAGTTTAGAATTTCCTGATTTAAAAAAACTAGTCAAAAAAGCCAAGCAATTTAATCTCCTCACCGCCCTAGATAACACTTGGGGGGCTGGTCTGGCATTTAATGCATTTGATTTCTCTGATGAACATTTATCGGTTGATGTAACAGTACACGCCCTTACCAAATATCCAAGTGGTGGCGGAGACATCCTCATGGGCTCGGTTGTAACACGCGATCAAAATTTACATCATAAACTTTATCGCATGCATGCAATCCAAGGCATATCTGTTTCAGGTGATGATACTGCGCAAATTCAACGTAGTTTGGCGCATATGTCGCTACGTTATGAACAGCAATCTCAAAGCACACTAAGATTATTAGATTGGCTAAAACAACAGCCTCAATTTACTCAAGTTTTACACCCAAGTCTTTCTGATTCAGCTGGACATCAATTTTGGAAAGAGGTTTGCACCACAGGCAAGAGTGCTGGCTTGGCAAGTGTAATCTTTGATTCAAGATATGATATGCATGCAGTTCGTAGATTTTGCGATAACTTAAAACTATTCAAACTTGGTTTTAGTTGGGGTGGACCTGTAAGTTTGGTGATGCTCTATGATTTAAAACAGATGCGTGCATTGGAAAATACACATTTACAACAAGGTTTATTGGTTCGTTTCTGTATAGGACTAGAAGATCCTGCGGATTTAATTCAAGATATTCAAAACGCATTAAAACAACTGGAATGACTCTTATAATAGGTGAAGAATGAGTACAACCATCGTAATTGCAAAAAAAACCAGAGATACAACACAAGATATTGTTCTACATTCTCAATTTGCTAACCGCCATGGTCTGATTGCTGGTGCAACCGGTACAGGAAAAACAGTAACTCTAAAAGTACTTGCTGAGAGTTTTTCTCGTATCGGCGTCCCTGTTTTTCTAGCAGATGCGAAAGGTGATGTTTCAAGCCTAGCCAAAGCAGGTTCAAGCAGCCCCAAATTTGATGAACGCATTAAAAGTCTGCATCTGGATTCTGTTCCATTTGCAGCTTCACCTGTTATTTTCTGGGATCTATTTGGTCAACAAGGACACCCTATTCGAACCACAATTTCTGAAATAGGCCCTTTATTATTAGCGCAGATGCTAAATTTAAACGATACACAAGAAGGTGTATTGTCCGCAGTATTTAGAATCGCAGATGATCAAGGGCTTCTCCTCATCGACTTTAAAGATTTAAAGGCGATGCTAACTTATGTCAGTGAAAATGCTGCCGAACTGAAAAATGAGTATGGCAATCTCTCACCTGCCAGTATTGGTGCGATACAACGCAATCTGCTTGCATTAGCAGATCAAGGTGGAGATCAATTTTTTGGTGAACCAAGTTTGAATATTCTAGATTTTATTCAAACAGATACTCAAGGTCATGGCTATATCAACCTTCTCGCTGCCGATAAGTTGATGAATACCCCCAAACTTTATGCAACATTCTTGCTTTGGATGCTCTCAGAATTATTTGAGCAACTACCCGAAGTTGGCGATATGGATAAGCCTAAACTTGTCTTCTTCTTTGATGAAGCACATTTATTGTTTTCCAATGCTAGTCCAGCTTTGCAAGAGAAAATTGAACAAGTGGTTCGTTTAATTCGCTCGAAGGGTGTAGGAATCTACTTTATCACTCAAAACCCACTTGATTTACCAGAAAGTGTTCTAGGTCAACTCGGGAATCGAGTACAACATGCTTTACGTGCTTTTACACCTAAAGATCAAAAAGCGGTCAAAACCGCAGCCGACACTTTCCGAGCCAATCCTGATTTTAAGGTTGATCAAGCGATTACTGAACTAGCTGTAGGTGAGGCTTTGATTAGTTGTTTGGATGAACAAGGCACCCCTCAGATTGTTGAGCGTGGTTGGGTGATGCCCCCATATTCCTCTTTTAGCCCAATCACTCCTGAAGAACGACAGGTCATGATGGGGCAAAGTATTGTTGCTGGGGTTTATGATCAAGCCTTAGATCGTGACAGCGCTTACGAACTTTTACAGAAAAAAGTATTACAACAGTCTCAGCAAAAGCAAGCTGACGAACTCGCTAAGCAGCAAGTAAAGGAACAAGAAACCCTCGCAAAGCAACAAGCAAAAGAACAAGAGCGATTTGCCAAAGAGCAACAAAAAGCGGCAGAAAAAGCGCAACGTGATCGTGAAAAGCTCACACAAGACATTGTCGGTACATTTGCAAAAAGTGCTGCCCGAAGCTTAGGTGGTAGCACTGGACAAAAAATAGTGCGTGGATTACTCGGCTCATTATTCGGAAAATAAAAAAATCTCAAAAATAAGGGATAATTAATTATCCCTTATCTTTTTTATGGTTTTTATTATAAGATGTATTGCAAATACATTTTATAAGGTGTATTTTAAATATATCTTATAAAATAATAGTCCAGAGAGATCACTCATGACTCCACAGCAAATTGAACTCGTAAAAGCAACTGTTCCTGTCTTACGTGAAAATGGTGTCGCATTAACAGGTTATTTCTATAATCGTATGTTAGGAAATAATCCTGCGCTCAAAGAAACCTTTAACATGGGTCATCAACGCAGTGGTGCTCAAGCTCAAGCACTTGCAGGAGCTGTTTTAGCGTACGCAGAAAATATTGAAGATCCATCTGTGCTTTTGCCTGTGGTGGAACTGATCGCTCATAAACATGTCAGCCTCAATATCCAAGCGCCTGATTACAGTATTGTGGGTGAAAATTTATTACATTCGATCAGTGAAGTACTGAATATCTCAATGGAAGATCCTTTGATTGCGGCATGGGCCGCTGCTTATGGACAACTAGCAGATTTGTTTATCAGCACTGAAAAAGCGATCTACGACCAACATCAACAAACTAAAGGCAGTTGGTTAGGATGGCGTAATTTTAAAATCGCTAAAAAAGTGGTTGAAAGTGATGAAATTACGTCGTTTTATTTAGCACCTGTCGATGGCGGTGATTTACCAAACTACGAAGCTGGCCAATATATTTCAGTACGTGTTTTTGTCCAAGAACTCAATCTGAGACAACCTCGCCAATACACTTTATCAACAAGCCCACAAGCAGATTATTTACGTATTTCAGTGAAACGTGAAGATGCGAAAGGTGAGCTTGCAGAAGGCTGGGTATCAAATACATTACATAGTTTAGCGGAAGGTTCTGAAATCGAAGTTTCTGCTCCTACAGGTAACTTTTATCTGATAGATAGTAAAAAACGTAATGTATTTATCAGTGGTGGTGTAGGTTTAACCCCAATGATAGCTATGCTGAATCAATTAGTTACTTTAGATATGCCACAACCAGTAACGTTTATACATGCATGTCGTAGCAGTCAAGTTCATGCTATGAAACAACATATTCATGATCTTAAAGCTAAATTCCCTCGCCTAAGCACATTTACGGCGTATGAATTTCCACATGATGGGGATGTATTAGGCGTGGATTATGAAGCAGCTGGTCGTTTAGATTTAGGGTCTATGGATGCAGCACTATTGCCAACAACTGCTGATTATTATTTATGTGGTCCGATGCCATTTATGGCTGAACAACACAAAGCACTTGTTGCACGAGGCATTCCTGCTGAAAATATTCATAGCGAAGCATTTGGCACAGGTGGTGTAAAACTTAGCTAATTAATGCTGCGTTTTGTATAAGGCTAGCCTATGATAGACTAGCCTTTTGTATTTATCGCAATAGATTGAGTGAAACAATGCAACTCAATAAATTTACAGATTATGCACTCAGAATCCTGATGTATGTCGCTCGCCCGAGCGAGATACCTTACACTATTGCTGATATTGCAAAAGATTTGCATGTTTCACAAAACCACCTCGTTAAAATTGTACATTTCATGGGTAAACAACAATGGATTGTTACTACACGAGGCAAAGGCGGTGGAATTCGATTAAATCCGTCAGCACGGACACTTCGACTTGGTGAAATTGTCCGTGTTTTACAAGGTCATCAGCAAATTGTGGAATGCAATACCCCCCCTTGCGTCTTGCGCTCTCAATGTGGTCTGAAAGGCATTCTCGATCAAGCACTTGAAAGCTTTTATCAAAGCTTAGATCAATATACTTTGGGTGAAGTGGTTCAACACGGCATACTCCCATCTTCCACTCGATCAGATATTACATTCTTAGAACTAGTCCAAAAAGCTTAGATTTAGGATGAAGATTCGCACGAATCAAATACATCCTTTATAATGCTTATTGCTATTCAAATTCAAAAGTAAGCTTCTATGCACCGTAGTGAAAAATCGAAAGACACCAAAGCTAGACTCGCACCTAAAGAAAAAATCAGTTATGAGAAAAAGACTGATCCTGCATTAACCGCTTATGCAGTACAGTCTTTGAATTGGTTACGCCAAGCTGAATTTTTAATGAGTGCACCAAAACTTGCTTTGTGCGTTGAAGATACAGGCTATGAGATTGCATTTGCGGGTCGTTCAAATGCGGGAAAATCGAGTGCAATTAATGCCTTAACCAATAAAAAACAATTGGCACGTGCATCAAAAAGACCAGGTCGTACCCAAATGATCAACTTTTTTAGCTTGGGTAATCCTGATCAACGTTTGGTAGACTTACCTGGTTATGGCTATGCTGCCGTACCAGAAGCAATGAAAATTGTTTGGCAAAAAGAACTTGAAAATTATTTGATTCATCGCAAAAGCTTACAAGGCTTAGTTTTATTGATGGATATCCGCCATCCTTTACAACACTTTGATTTAATGATGTTGGAATGGGCACATTCTCGTCATTTGTTTGTTCATATTCTTCTCACTAAAGCGGATAAACTGAATCGAGGTCCAGCAAATAAAACCTTGCTCGACGTTAAACAACAATTGAAAAAAATGAAGCTCGACTTCTCAATACAACTATTCTCTTCTCTTAACCGTATTGGTCTAGAGGAGTTAGCGAGTGTTATGGGTGGTCGTTTAAATTACACACTTGATCAAACGGTGGAATTTGACCTCGATCAAATCCCAGAAGCATCAGAAACTGACGATAAAGAATAAATTATGCATTTCATGCAACTTGATGCATAAAATAATTTTTAATTGTCCTGAATTGCTAAACACAAACACTAGGTAGTTTTCATATACTGCTTAGTGTTGGTTCATTGCACCATCGATTAGGACTAAAGATGAAATTACTATCATTTGTGAAGAACAAAGTTCTTGGTTCTTCGATTGACTATAAAATTCTCCCTCGAAAAGTAAAATTTGATTGGGAAAAAACCCCTGTAGATTGGATTCCAAATCAACCTTTTGCTAGCTATTTTATTAACGAAATTAATAATATTTTGCCTGCTGGTGAGTTCTGGTTTTGTCGTTTGTACAACAAAGTACTTCCTGAAATCACTGATGAAAAATTAAAAGAAGATGTACAAGCTTTTATTCGTCAAGAAGCGATGCATGCTGTTGCTCATACCTCTGCGAATAAAGAATATCTCAGCCAACGCAACATCGATATTCAACGCAACTTAGACATCATGGATTTCTTATTTACCAAAGCTTTAGCTGATAAGCCTTTTGGTAAAGAAGTTCCTAAAATATTAGATCATCAATGGGATTTATTCCGTCTAGGTGTGATTACAACCGTTGAGCACATGACGTGTGTTCTTGGTAAATACGCACTCTACAACAAACGTTGGGAAGAACTTGGGGCTGATCCTGAGATGATCGATTTAATTAAATGGCATGGTTCTGAAGAAATCGAGCACCGTACCGTAGCATTTGATCTTTATCGTCATTTAGGTGGTAGCTATATTGCACGTTACTACCCCAGCGTTGTGGTAATCGTTCTGGTACTTGGTTTGTGGGTAGATGGTGCTGCTCACATCATGAGCCAAGACCCTCGTTTTGCAGATAAAAAACCAAGTATATTCAAACCATGGATATGGTTGGAATGGTATAAGATTGGCCGTAAAGACAATCAAATTCTTCCAAATCCAATCTGGTTAGTATCACAACAAATTGATTATTTGATGCCTTGGTATGATCCTGTGAAAGAAGGAAGTACCCTAGATGCAGTGAATTATTTAAATAATTCACCTGCTGCTAAGCGTGCACTACAACATGCTGCATAATAAGTGAAGAGAAAAAAAAGCAGGAGTTTTCTCCTGCTTTTTTTATGTTCGTACAACTCGATTAACTTGACTCTATTTCCGTTTGCTTTGCATAACGATCGACAACCACACTGATCATCATATCTCCCTGTACATTAACTACCGTTCGAACGGTATCCAGCAACCGATCTATCGGCAGTAAAATTGCAATCGCTTCCGCAGGTAAACCAACTGATTGCAACACCATTATCATCGTTACCATGCCTGCACTTGGAATCCCTGGCGCACCTAATGATGCAATCATTGCGGTGAGACAGACGATAAACTGTTGGGTTAGGCTTAAATCCAAACCCATCAAATTGGCAATAAAAAGTGCAGCTGCAGCCTCATAAAGTGCGGTGCCGTCCATATTTAACTGTGTACCCAAAGGA
Source organism: Acinetobacter sp. SK-43 (assembly GCF_015351505.1). NCBI lineage: Bacteria > Pseudomonadati > Pseudomonadota > Gammaproteobacteria > Moraxellales > Moraxellaceae > Acinetobacter > Acinetobacter sp. SK-43. The sequence continues at coordinate 10,013 of NZ_JADKPY010000018.1, read as the reverse complement.
ATTACAAAACCTGCCGTTTGCGGTCGCACCCCTAAATTCTCTTGTGCGCAACGCATACTCAGTGGCATGGTCGCAGAACTAGAGCTTGTTGCAAATGCCGTCACCAATGCAGCTCGCGCACCTCTGAAGAACGTCAGAGGATTCATTTTTCCAAAAATCCAAAGCAGTGTAGGTAAAACCACTAAGCCATGAAAAATCGTTGTCCCAGTCACCACGAATGCAAACTCAGCAAGACGACTTAATACAGATAAATCCTCAGTCGCAATCAACTTCGCCAATAATGCAAAAATCCCAAGTGGCGCGAGTTTCATTACCCAACTGACAAGCATCATCATCATTTCAAAGAATTGTTGGCTGAGTTGACGAACTGTATTAAAACGCTCACCACCTTTAACGAGAGCAACGCCTAAGAAAAGTGCAAAAACCACAACAGCGAGTACATTCCCTTCACTAAATGCTTTAAAAGGATTGATTAAGGTATTTTGAATAAAATTGGTAAGAAAACTAGAAGGTGTAAGCGTATCAGGCGTTTGATGATTTTGCATTGCTGACTGGAAAAGTGTGATATCAACGCCCTTACCAACATCAAAAAGATGTGCACAGCCAATTCCTAAGATCAGTGCAAGCGTTGTAGTGGTCACACAACTCAAGGCGGTAATCTTCCAAACTCGACCGAACTCACCTCCAGCTTGTAAATTTGAAACCCCTACAACGATAGAACTAAATATCAAAGGGATCAGCAACATCTTTAACAAACCAATAAAAATGCTACTTAAAATACCTAAAACATATAACGTTGTTTGAGCAAAATCAGCCTGAGGATAGCTAGTCAATAAAAGTCCTAACCCTACTCCCGCGATAGCTGCAATTAAAATTTGGGTATTTAAATTCATTGTGAGTATTAAAAATGAATGCAGTACAGCTACTATGGCACGCTCAAATCTAAGAATCGAGCAATTTTTTGTCACAAGCTTATGACAAAAAAGCCATCATAATGATGGCTTTAATACGATTTCATGCAGAATAATTTCACATTATTGCGTTTCTATTTCTCTGAGCCGAATCAAACCTTCTTGTACTGTACTACAGACTAATTGTCCGTTTTGCCACATTTTTCCAAAGTTCAAGCCACGAGAACTTGCACTAATCGTTGCCTCCATGTCATACAACATCCAATCATCTGCACGCAGAGGTCGATGGAAATAAATCGTATGATCAATACTGGCACATTGTAGATTTGGGGAAATCCAAGACAGACCATGAGGACGCAATGCTGTTGTCATCAAGGTAAAGTCAGAATAAAACGCAACAATCGCTTGATGAAGTGAAATTTCATCAATGTTCGATGGGATTCGATCATGAGTACGAATATAGTGTGCGTAAAAAGGAGCTTCCGGCTGAGGTTGAAACGGATTCATAGGCTGAATCGGTTTAATTTCAACATGACGTTCGCGCATAAAGCTGGCGCGAACATTTTCAGGCACGAAATTCAACATACTTTCTTTCAGTTCTTTTTCTGACTTCAGTGCTTCTGGAGCAGGATACTCAGGCTCTTTATGTTGATAGTTCAAACCTTCTTCAGGATTGGCAAAAGATACCATCGCAGAAAAAATTGTACGCCCATGTTGAATTGCTCGCACTTGACGACTTGCAAAACTTTTTCCATCACGCAATGGATCAACTTCATAAATAATGGGTGCATTTACATCTCCACCATATAAAAAGTAAGCATGCAACGAATGTGCAGGACGATCTGTAGTATACGAAGCAGCTCTTAATGCTTGACCAAGAACCTGTCCACCGAATACTCGTTTACCAACCAAATTGCGGCTGTTACCCCGAAAGATATGATCTTCTATTCTTTCTAAGGTCAAAAGTTCAACGAGTTCTTGAGTCAAAGCATTCATGTAATAACCTTCCAACATCAATCAGGAGAGATCAACGAATTGTTATATTAGTTGATGATTTTGATTGTGCCACAAATTCCAATAAAGATGCTCAGGATAAAATGATTTGTCCGTCACATTAATCCTTATTTATAACCGCTAAAAATACGATTTTTAACGATAAAATCTACCAAATACGCTATATTTTGTCAGAAAATAGCATATCGTTTTATGTAAGAATATCGCAGAATGTCGTGTTCATCATGGCTATATGTCAGGATTATTATTTAGGAGTCTGTAATGTCCAAGACTGGATTTGGTCAAATGTATCGTCAACTTTCGAGTAAGTTACTTGACCTTGTGGTTACCCCACATGTTCTTGGTGAAGTTCCTACAGAATCCACCAAAACAGAGCAGAATACAACCGATTCAAATAAAATTGTATGCTATGTTTTACAAAACTATTCACGTAGTAATGCGCTTGTTGTCGATGGTGAAACCCGTCGCCTCCATCTGAAACCTGCACTAGATCCATTGAGTTTTGGGTCATATCAGGAAAAGAACTCAGTATTATTCCTTCATCATAACGAAAATAATTACTTTAATACTCAAACTTTTCCTAGCAAACTTTTACATCTCATTGAAGCCCTCGAAAAACATCCTGAAACTGAAATAGAACTCGTGCCTGTTACGGTATTATGGGGACGTGCGCCTGATAAAGAAGATTCTTGGTTCAAATTACTATTTTCAGATACTTGGGCAACACCGGGTACTGTTAAACAACTTATGAATATCGGCTTACATGGTCGCCAGTCTTATTTGGAATTCCATGAGCCTCAATCATTGAGAGAGTTGGTAGATTATGCCAAGACCAACCACCCAAATCTCTCTCCTGCAACATATATCGCAAGCTCTTTAGATACTTATTTAGATCAGCAACGCGAAGTTGTTTTGGGCCCTGATTTGTCGGATCGTCGTAACGTCATGCAGTCAGTGGTCAAATCACGTGATGTTCAAGATGCAATCCGTCGTGAAAGTATTCAACACAAAATCAGTATGCTCGAAGCTGAACGACGTGCTATCGGATACGTTAATGAAATCGTATCCGACTACTCAGCTTCAGCCGTTCGTTTTGCTGATATGGCATTAACGCGTTTGTGGACACAACTTTATGACGGTGTTGAAGTTCATAACTTCAGTACAGTTCGTGAACTCGCAAAAGACTATGAAATCATTTACACACCTTGTCACCGCAGTCATATCGACTACTTATTATTGTCATACGTGATTTATAAACGTGGCTTGATGATCCCGTATATTGCTGCTGGCGACAACCTCAATCTTCCATTTGTAGGTCAATTACTTCGTGGCGGTGGTGCATTCTTTATTCGTCGTTCTTTCCGCGGTAATGCACTATATACATCTGTATTTAAAGAATATCTTTACAGCATTTTGTCACGCAATACCCCGATTGAATACTTTATTGAAGGTGGACGCTCACGAACGGGGCGCTTATTGCCACCTAAAACAGGTATGTTAGCCATGACGATTCATGGTCATCTACGTGGACGTGCCAAACCAATTGTATTCGTACCAACCTATATCGGTTACGAACGCTTAATGGAAGGTTCAACTTACGTTGGCGAGATGCAAGGTAAGCCTAAAGAAGCAGAATCTATTTTTGGTATCGTAAAAACCTTACGCAAAATCGAACGTATTTTTGGTAAGGTACATGTGAATTTTGGTGAGCCTGTTTTCTTAGATGATATTTTGAAGCAGCATCAAGCAGAGAATATCCAAATCGAGAAAAATGATGCACCTATTCCAGCTGAAATTTCGAAAGTCGTTTCTAGCTCAGCAAATCTAATCTTAGAAAATATTAACCGTGCGGTTGTCATTAACCCTGTTTCATTATTATCTCTGATCTTATTGGCAACGCCGAAGCATACGCTTGATGAAGAAATTTGTGCTAAGCAGCTTGATATTTATCGTGATTTAGCGACTCAACATCCTTACGATGAACGCACTCAAGTGACTTCATTATCAGGCAAGGAAATTATTGCCTATGGCTTGAAATTAAAACTGATCAAACGTGTTCACCATGTGCTTGGTGATATTATCGCGATCGAAGACAATCAAGCGGTATTGTTGACTTACTTCCGTAACAACATTTTGCATGCCTTTGTTTTACCTTCACTTGTTGCATCTTTAGTGGAACACAACGGAAAGATCAATAAATTAGATTTAAGTAATGTAATTCGTACTTTGTATCCATTCTTAAAAGCTGAATTGTTTATGAAGTGGCAAGCTTCTGAGTTGCAACAACACATTGACAGCTATGTAAATGCTTTGGTTCAAATTGGGTTAATTTTCCAAGACCATGACGGTAATTTATTTAGCCCTACTCCAAACAGTGAAGAGCACCAAAAATTACTGACCTTGGCAATGCCAGTAAAACAAAGTCTTGAACGTTATTATATGACGTTGGCACTGATCACTCAGCGAGGCTCAGGCAACATTTCAACCAAACAAGTTGAGGAGTTAAGCCACTTATTAGGTCAGCGCTTATCTGTGTTATATGAATTCAATTCGCCAGAATTCTTTGATAAGGCACTATTCCAAAGCTTTATTAAAGTTCTGACTCAGCAAAACTATATTCGCAACAACGAGCAAGGCTTCATCGAATATGATGATAACTTTAGTGAAATGGCTGCAGGTGCTCAGCTGGTTCTAGATGAAACCACTTTACAGATGCTGCAACATATTACTACGTTTAGTGATGAAGAACTAGCTGCCGCCTTGGAAGCAATGGCTTCTCAGCAAGCGAAACGCCGTCTAAAACGTAAGAAATCATAATCTCAACGTTCATCTCGAAACAAAAAAGCCAAATCTAAGATTTGGCTTTTTTATCTGTGTCATTTGCGACATTCAAGATATTTTGGGTCATCGATACATCGAAGTCGTTTAATCAATTCTACAAAAAAAGCATCGTAGTATCCTTGTTCAACATATCGATTACGGATTTTCGCAACCAATGCTTCATAACCTTGTTTCTCAAAGTCTGAAATATCCGCCCAGTAATAAGCAGGCAAGTGATTTTCCCATTGAATCGCCTGTGCGGCCAATACATTACTATTTTTGACAAACCATGTACGAACATGATGCCCAAAATTTGCAGGATATGATTTTGGTTTAATCACAATATTCCTTGCAAAATAAGCAACTGGGAAATTCACAACCTGTGTTGCTTCACCAAACTCTTTCTTGAGATTGTAAGGCAAAATTCCATAAGCAGGCGCTGCTAGAATATCAATCTTATGTTGTTTAAATAAATCAATTGCATTTGAAAAATCAACATAAGTCGCTTTAGCAGCAACACTTTGTACTAAAGCTTGTTGTGGTGGGTTATCTTCTAGAATCCCTATGCGCTTGTTTTTGAGTTGGGATACTTTACTGATCTGTTGAGTATTCATGATCATATATGCCGTTCCAATCGGAATCATACCAACCACTTCATACTTCGAACTGATCATTCTTTTTTCAACATTTGAATTATTCATGAGTTGCAAAAACATTCGTGCAACACGATTATTCGAAATTAAGCCAATTCCACCTGTGCTTCCCATAAATGAGTTGTAACGGTAGGTATTAAAGTTTGATGCGACTAAACCTGTACATTTATTTTGCTCAAAAGCCTGAATCGCATCTTTTTCAATTTTAAAATAGCTGAATTTTAATTGAACTTGGCTTTGCATGGCATGCAAACGTATATCTTGCAGACGACGGCTGATATCGCCTTTGGAACTCAAAGGCTCAAAAACACACCAAACCTGCTCACCAGCCCAGCTTGTTGTTCCCATAAATAACAGCAAAATTAAATAAATTATTTTTCTCATATACAACCTTCAACGCCTCACTGCAAACTACGTGCAAACTTAGGCAGTTTCTTAACGGAATATGTTGGTAAGTATCTATCAAGATTCATACCAACTCTTCAATCATGATCGCAGTTTAATCTAATTATTTTTCATTAATATGTACGAACAGCGCGGCTTCATAGTCATTAAAGCAAATCAAATGGTCAAATTCAAAACCAGTTTTAGCAATTCGAGTCGCATAAATACGCTTTCCAGTGTGCTGTTCAGACTCCAATTTCAATGCTGTCAAACCTAATTTTCGCTGAAACCAAAGCAAAATTTCATGCATCGCAATAGGTCTATTATTACTGAGAATATAACTTGATTCAGGACTTTCCAAAGTCGCCAACAAAGCTAAAAAACGAGCTAAATCATTTATATGAATACGGTTACTAAAGTGAATCGTCGGATAGTTCTGTGTGCGCTGGGCAAGCCTTTTTAAACGCTCAACGGATACACCATAAATACCTGTTGGACGAACAATCACAGCCTGTTGTGGATAGTAGGATTGCCATAACAACTCCATTTTTCGTAACAGCTCACCTTGTTCATCTATTGGACGTATATCAGACTCATCATCCACAAGCTCTCCTGCGTTCTCACCATAAACGCGTGTTGAAGAAACGATAATGATCCGTTTGACAGGATGATGTTGTAAAGCTTTAGCAATTGGTTCCACACTATCGACATAGGTATGTTGATAAGCATCAATTCCACTTTCACTTGGTGAAAGAATCACATATACCACATCGATTGGTTCAAATTCACTTAAATCAAGATGATGGGCATCTTGAATATGGTGTGTTGCGTAATGATCTGTTTTTTCAGTACGGCTAATTGTGCTAATGTGGTGACCTTGCTCAAATAAGTGTTTAGCGACACGCTGAGATGTTTTACCATAACCAATAAATAAAATATGCATACCGATCCTTGACCAAAAAATGACTTCAGTCCAGCAATTACAAGGCGTTGGTGCTACCGCAGCAAGCCTACTAGAAAAGCTCCATATTTTTAGCACGGATGATCTACTGTTTCATCTTCCGCGTGACTATGAAGATCGTAGCACTATTATTCCAATGAATCAGCTGGTTGTTGGACGTAGTTATTTGCTTGAGGGGGAAGTTAAATCTATTGATTTCCCACCAGGAAAAAAGAAATCCTTTGCTGCGTTGCTACAAGATGATTTTGGCAAAGTCACCTTACGCTTTTATCATATTTATAAAGGTTTAACGGATCGTATAAAACCAGGTGCACGTTTAAGAATCTTTGGTGAAGTGCGTGTCGGTGCACGAGGCTTAGAGCTTTATCATCCTGAAATACAAGTCATTCAACAACATACCGCATTACCCAAAACTCAGTTAACAGCGATATATCCAAGCACTGAAGGTCTAACACAACCTAAGTTGCGTGAATATGTTCGCCAAGCACTGGAACATCATAGCGATGCTTTACCTGAATTACTGCCCGCCAAATACAGTAATGGCTACGAATTAAAAGAAGCTCTGCACTATATTCACGAACCACCGATTGATGCCAATATGGTACAACTCAATCAAGGCTCACATCCTGCACAGCAACGATTGATTTTTGAAGAACTGGTCGCTCATCAAATCAGCTTACTTACACGTCGTGCTTATATTCGACAAATAGCAGCACCTCGCTTTAGCAGTAGCAAAGTTTTAGCAAAGCGCCTTTTAGATGCTCTGCCTTTCCAGATGACCAATGCACAAAAAAGGGTTTCTAAAGAAATTCTACATGATCTGAAGCAAGATCAACCCATGCTGCGTTTAGTTCAAGGAGATGTGGGTGCAGGTAAGACATTGGTTGCAGCCGTTGCAGCATGCCATGCTTTAGAAGCTGAATGGCAAGTGGCGCTGATGGCACCCACCGAAATCTTGGCTGAACAACACTATTTAAATTTCAAACGTTGGTTTGAGCCTTTAGGCATAAAAGTGGCTTGGCTCTCAGGTAAACAAAAAGGTAAAGCACGAACTTTAGCAGAGCAGGAAATTAAAGAAGGTCACTCACAACTCGTTGTCGGAACGCATGCCCTATTCCAAGAAAATGTAGAATTCTCGAAGTTGGGCTTAGTGATTATTGATGAACAACACCGCTTTGGGGTAGATCAAAGACTTGCATTACGTAATAAAGGCGTTGATCAATTTACACCACATCAATTAGTGATGACAGCGACCCCTATCCCACGCACACTCGCAATGAGTGCTTATGGTGATTTAGATACCTCAATCATTGACGAGCTACCACCTGGACGAACCCCGATTCAAACTGTCACGATTCCTCTTGATCGTCGAGAAGAGGTTTTACAACGTATCGCCAGTAACTGTCGTGAAGGTAAACAAGCCTACTGGGTTTGCACTTTAGTTGAACAATCTGAAACCTTGGATGCCCAAGCAGCAGAAGCAACTTTTCAAGAAATTAAAGAACGCTTCCCTGATCTAAATGTGGGATTAGTACACGGCAAAATGAAAGCTGATGAAAAGCAAGCTGTCATGCAAGCCTTTAAAGACAACCAGTCACAACTTTTGATTGCCACCACAGTGATTGAAGTGGGTGTCGATGTGCCCAATGCATCCATTATGGTGATTGAAAATGCGGAACGACTTGGACTTTCTCAATTACATCAGTTACGTGGTCGAGTTGGTCGCGGTGCAACAGCTAGTTTTTGTGCCCTACTCTACAAAACGCCACTATCACAAAATGGACAAGAACGTCTTTCCATCTTGCGTGAAAGCAACGATGGCTTTGTGATCGCTGAAAAAGATTTGGAAATACGTGGTCCAGGTGAATTACTAGGTACCAAGCAAACTGGTGATATGGGGTTTCGTGTCGCACGCTTAGAACGTGATGACCATTTGCTCACCCAAGCACATTATGTTGCTGAACAATTACTCAAAGATTATCCACAACATGCTGAAGGACTATTAAAACGCTGGCTACCTGAAGCACCTCGATACGCTTATGTTTAAATTATTGAGTCGAGGAGCACAACAAGTTGCTGATTATTTCACAGCATGTCACTTATGCGATATTGGTGTCAGAGCACAATATGGTGTTTGTCAAAGTTGCTGGCAACAATTACCATGGTTAAAATATAAAATCGAACGACATCAGCAAGATATACTTATTGCCTGTCATTATGAATATCCGATAAGCGAACTCATTCAACAATTTAAATACGAGCAACAGTTACATCATCTTCGATTACTTAGCGGACTATTACTGGAACTTAAGCTGCCAAAAGTACATGCCATCGTACCAATGCCTATTTCAAATGATCGACTGATGGAAAGAGGTTTCAATCAATCACTTTTAATCGCTAAGGAACTGAGCAAAGTATTGAATATTCCAGTATGGCAGCCCGTGCAACGACTAGCCCAACATTCTCAAAAAGGTTTAAGCCGTTTAGAGCGACTGGAAAATATAGAAGATCAATTTGTCGCTAAAACACATCTTCAATTGATTTACAGAAAAGTGCTGATTATTGATGATGTCGTGACCACAGGCAGCTCTATTGATGCCCTCAGTCAAGTATTAAAACAGCTGGGGTGTCAACATATATACTCAGCCTGTTTAGCCGCTGGTGGTGTTAAACAGGCAAATCATGATATTACTGCTTAAGACACCAAGGAATGACAACCTCGGTAGTTAATGGTGCAAGCAAAATAGACTCTTCATGCAAATCAATCCATTTCATTTCCGCGATTTCAGCCGCAATTTCAGGTTGTTGATGAAGTTCGACAACAAACAGATGGCTAATTAATTGATGATCAGGTTCATTTGCTGTTGCTGTCTCATATCGCCCCAAATACTGCTTGATGTCACAAGTAGACCCAATTTCTTCTAAAATTTCGCGCTGAATTGCTATTTCAGGCGCTTCATTGGGCTCAAGCTTTCCGCCAACTTGCATAAACACACGCGTGTTCTTTTTTCTTACCAATAACAACTCATTTTTGTCATTCATAATAACGGCAGCAGCGACAGTGATTGTTTTCAAAGGTTATCCTCAAGCTTGAATTTCATTGCGAGACGTCCATTTCGGAACTGCGGGTTGATATTTCTGAAATGCCGCTAAAATATCATGGATATTATCCGACACAATCAAGGTCTCTACAAATCGAGCTTGGCTAAAACCATGCTCAACTGAAGCTTGTAACATTTTAATCAGATCATCATAAAAGCCATTAATATT
>NZ_JADKPY010000017.1:0-68297 GCF_015351505.1 Acinetobacter sp. SK-43 | reverse complement strand
ATTTAAAAATGCACAAGGCTTTTGGTGAATCCCTAATTGATTCCATGTCCACTGCTCGAAAATTTCTTCCAAAGTCCCTGCACCGCCAGGTAATGCAATAAAACCATCTGCCAATTCAGCCATCTTGGTTTTTCGTTCATGCATATCTTTCACAACATATAGTTCGCTAAGTTCAGCATGCGCAAGCTCACGATCAACCAAAGCTTCAGGAATAACACCAATCACTTTTCCACCTGCTTCAAGCACACTATTGGCAACCACACCCATTAAGCCAGAACGACCACCACCATACACAAGGGTCAAACCTTGTTCAGCAATTATTTGACCTGTTGCTTGAGTGATTTGTTCATAAACCACATCATTACCGAGAGAAGAACCGCAAAAAACACATATAGAATTCATACAATTAAAACCGTTTTTATATAACTGTCATGCTGATAAAGTAGGCTGTGTAACAAGATTTTTTAGAAATTAACGTTTAGGCAAGTGTTTTTCGTTTCATCCTTGTCTAAAATACACGCTGGTTTTCGGTACAATGCTGAAAATCTCACATTGGCTGCGCGAGGAAAAAAGACATGCTTGAAGCCTTTTATGCCACAGAGCGCGGTAGTCTAGAAGATGCAACAATCAATGGGAGTTTTGATCTCCACCCTGAATTGGTTTGGATTGATCTAATTGCTCCATCTCAAGAAGAACAACAGTGGGTATTTGATGCTTACGAGCGAAACCTACCCACCTTAAAGTCACTTGAAGACATTTCCTCATCCGCACGATTTTACCGTGATGATGATGGTATCTTGCATATCAGTACATATTTTTTAACAAAGAATAAAAATTATCAGGTAGATGGTGAAACTGACGACTCATCACATATGCTTGCAATGGTACAAACCGTCTCATTTATTTTGCATAAAGACCGTTTATTTACCATGCGTGGTGAGAAGCTCGTCGCTTTCCGTGCATTCCGTGCCCGTGCGCGTCGCAATGACTATGATATGGACTATAAAGATCCGACGTGGATCTTATTAGGGTTACTAGAAGCAAAGCTTGATGAACTTGCGGATATCTTAGAAGATATCCACAAAGACTTAGAAAGATACTCCACAGAAGTACTCAATAATCATCATCGTGAAAAGATCTTAGATCTAGATGACATGATTACACGCCTAGCACAACAAGAAGATATGCTTGGAAAAGCACAATTATGTTTGATTGATTTGCGTCGAGTTCTTACTTTTTTATCTCGCCCGCGTGCATTAGGCAGTCATATTTATGATGCCGACATTCGAGAATTAAGTGAGGATGTCCGTTCACTGGTCGAACATGATGCATTCTTATTCCAGAAAGTCCGCTTCTTACTGGATACCACATCAGGCTTCATTAACACCGAACAAAATGACACGATTCGTCGATTCTCGATTTTACCCAGTATGCTTGCACCACCGATGTTGATTGCTAGCATTTACGGGATGAATACCGATGTATTGCCGTTTGCTCATGGCAGTCTGAGTTTCTGGATCGTCACTGCTATTTTGATGGCGTTTTTGGTCCTCCCAATGGTGTACTTCCGCTGGAAGAAATGGATTTAATGTTTTTATATCTAGAATATTTTGGCTAACGTCAAAATATTCTAACCCTTTTATGATAAATCAAATGCGACAAGATCTTTTTTATTTTCAATAAAATAATCAATTAAAGCATCATGTCCTTTAGTTTTCCATTGCTGATATTCTTTCGTGCTTAAGAAAACAACAAGAATAAAATTATAATTTACCTCATTAATTTCGAGTTGAGTGGGTAAAAAATTTAAAATATTCGATGTAATAATTGGCAATAAGATTATTCCTCTTACATCATTTTCGATAAGGCGAGTGTCATCAAACAACTGGACACAACCAATACCTATTCGCTCATGTCCTTCAATATCTTCAAGTGTTGCAAATAACTGCCTGATTAAACTAGCATCGCCATCAGAAACCGTAATATAAATATTATGTGTATTTGTAGGTATTGAAAAAATAACATGTAAATTTACATCATCACGCAATGTGCTTACAGCTTGATGTCTTTTTGTCCCATCCTCTTTTTCAAAATAATAAATATTACAATCATCATTAAATATGTCATTACTGATTACCATATTGACTATTGTTGAACGTATTCTTTCCATATCAGATACATATCCCATTTCTACCCCAAAACAAAAAAAAGAGAGTTAGGTAACTCTCTTTTCTCGATGAATAAGATGATATCAAATCAATTTCAAATCATCTTGTAGATGGCAAGCTTGGATGACTTTCAGCATTTTCTCAGACACATTTTTAAAATGCAGCCCTTTATTTTCAGGTGTCTGACGCAGCCATTGCACCAAAACAGCCAAAGATAAAGTATTGCCCTGCTCAAGCTGACCTAAATCAACAACCAAAGGAAAATTTTGATGCTGTTGAATATGTTTTAAGCCTGCTTGATAGACCTGTTCCGCATTTTGAAAATCAATTGTTTTCGACACAATTAATTGCTGATCAATATATTGGATCACCCATCACCACCTTACTTTTTACTAGCCGCAGCATCAGCATCTGGTTTAAAGGTCGCAATCGCTTTATCAATATTTCCACCATTACGCTGAACTGTAGCAGCAAACTGGTTACGGAATTGTAAGCCTAGATCAATACCAGAAACATTGATATTACGCACTTTCCATTGATCCCCTTTGTCCGTTAATTGGAATGACACAGGGATCTTCTCGCCATTATGCATAAAGTCTAAAGTCACCACAGGATTTTTGCTGTTAGTCGACTTAAACGGACGCATTGTATAACTTTCATTAGTATATTTCGCGAAAGCACCGCCATAGTTTTCGATAATCACTTCACGGAAGTTTTTCTCAAACTGAGCACGTTGTGCAGCATTCGTGTATTGGTTATTTGCATAAGTACCCAATACGATACGAGTAAATGCTTGCGAATCTACATATGGATCAAGATTTTGACGGATAATCGTTCTGACCAAAGCTGGATTGTTTTGCAACTTCGGTTTATCAGCTTTCAAACGAGTAATTAAGCCATCTGCAACGCGTTTTACGAAATCAGGTGGGGTCTCTTTTGGCGCTGCAAAAGCGGCACTCGCAAGCATTGTCGATAATACGCTTGCTGTCAGTGTCTGTTTCAATAATGTATTCACTTCAATCTCCTAACCTGAATTACTCAACAAACGAAGGTTCTGCATCATCCGTAGCAGGTTGAGAAGCTGAACTTTCTGTTGATGAGCTTGATGTGGATTTACCCGCACCGCCAGTAATAAATTTACTGATTAAATCTTCTAAATCCATTGTGCCTTGAGTGTTTGAAACGACGTCACCACGTTTCAAGTAGTTGACACCACCACCTGGTACGACTTTCAAATATTTTTCACCCAATAAGCCATTGGTTGCTACCATTATATAAGCATCTTCGTCCAGACTCGTGATGGAGGTCATGTTACCGATCAGTTGCTGTTCCATTTCTTTTTGTTTCGCAGCATCAGCTTGTTGATAATCAGAGCTATAGCGTAATTCCTCAAGTGCATTCTTCTGAACTTCTTTTAACTGCTCAGCATTAAAGCTCGTTAACTTACCATCCAATTCGAATTTCACAGTCGCTAAACGTGTGATTGGATCTAATGTAATAGATTCAACACGACCAATCGTTACACCACTCATCGTAACTTTTGCACGTGGTTTTAAACCATTCACATTGTCAAACTGCGCTGTCATGCTGTAGCTATCACGTAAATTTGTGCCAACTAAACCACTGACTTTCATTGCAAGAAAAAATAGAGCGATACCGAAGATAATGACAAAAATACCTACGGCCAGCTCACTAGTACGTGATTTCATTAAATCCCTCCGAACATGACCGCAGTCAACACGAAATCAAAACCTAATACACAAAGTGAAGAATACACGACCGTTCTCGTCATCGACGTCGCAATACCTTCTGGAGTTGGATCGCAGGCATAACCTTGATATACCGCTACCCATGTACAAATCAATGCGAACACTACGCTTTTGATAATGCCATTAACAACATCATGTCCAAATTGCACACTACTTTGCATTCCACCCCAAAATGAACCTTCGTCCACTCCGAGGAAATCAACACCAACTAATTTTCCACCGACAATACCAATTGCAGCAAAAATGACAGTCAGCATCGGTAAACTTACAATACCTGCCCATAAACGTGGTGAAACGATTTGCTTTAACGGATCAACACCAATCATTTCCATACTGGCAAGCTGTTCGCTCTGTTTCATCGAACCGATTTCAGCAGTAAGCGCCGAACCAGCACGTCCTGCAAATAATAATGCAGCGACTACAGGTGCAAGCTCACGAAGTAATGTCAAAGACACCATCGTCCCTAACATTGCTTCACTACCGACATTCACCAAAATCGAATAGCCTTGTAAACCCAGTACCAAACCAATGAATAAACCAGAGACAGAGATAATCAATAATGACATCACTCCGACACGGTACATTTGGTAGATAAAACGCTGAAATCCGCCTTTGGATGGCATTGAAAATAAAATCTGAATCAACATTAGTGACGCTGCACCAATGCCTTTTACCCGCTCAATAACGAGTCTACCTAACCAGGCAATCGTATTCATGGACGAACCTCGTTATCTAAATAAGCTTGATGAGTAAATTGATATTCGACAGGTCCTTCAGCTGAGCCTGTTAAAAATTGGCGCACAAATGGTGAAGCATGATTTTCTAATTGTTCAGGTGTACCTTCACCCTGAATTTTACCTTCAGCAACAACATAAATATAATCAGCAATCGATAAGGTCTCTGCCACATCGTGCGATACGATAATCGTTGTTAAATCTAATGCTTCACGTAAAGAACGAATTAATCGAGTTAAAACACCTTTCACAATCGGGTCTTGCCCAGCAAAAGGTTCATCATACATAATCAATTCTGGATCAAGTGCAATCGCACGTGCTAAAGCAACACGACGATTCATGCCTCCAGAAAGTTCTGATGGCATTAACTGTTCTGCACCGCGTAAACCAACAGATTCAAGCTTTAAGGCAACAAGTTCTGCAATGATATGTTCAGGTAACTTCGTATGAGCTCGTATCGGAAATGCAACATTTTCATATACCGACATATCAGTAAACAGCGCACCACTTTGAAATAACATTCCCATACGCGCACGAGCAGTAAATAGCTCAGAACGAGACATCGCAGCTATATGTTTACCATCGAGTAAAACCTCACCCCGATCAGGAGTTAATTGTCCACCAATGAGTCTTAATAGTGTTGTCTTGCCTGTACCTGATGGCCCCATGATTGCAGTAATCTGACCACGTCGAATTTTGAGACAAACATCATCATAAATGACACGTTCCCCTCGATTAAAGCTCAAGTGTTTAACTTCAATTAAGGCTTCAGTATCGCGAGGAGTTTTATTATTCATAAGGGCATTCATTCCTGCACTTTTTATGCACGCATACTATACACTGAAAGATTAAGCACTTGTTTTTATTTTGATAAGAGATGTATCAAGATTATTTAATTTATGTAGTTATTCTTAGACGCTGATTCACTTGCAACATGCATCGTATTATTGGCATTAAAACTATCAGAATTGTTTTCATCGAATAATGCATATGCAAAGAATAATCCATTACATAACATGAGAATGACAAATAGACACGGTAGCCCTTCATTGCAAACGAAAAACCATGCTTGAGCAACAAAACTGTTATTTTGCTTAACATTTTTCATTTTTTATATAAAATTTGAACTAGAACACATTTTTTCCGATTCTACATGAATATCAAGTAATAAAAAAGCCAGTTTTTCAACTGGCTTCTTCATTTTATCGTTTTTTTAACGATTAGAAGTCGTTTTTACGACGACGGTCGCCACCGAAAGTTTCTTCACGTGTACCGCGTACTGGACGATCTTCACCAAATTTACGCTTAGGACGGTCTTCACCACCGAATGTACGTTTTGGACGATCTTCACCACCAAAGCTACGCTTTGGACGGTCACCGAAGCCACCTTCACGTTGAGGCGCTGGACGATCACCAAAATCACGTTTTGGACGATCACCGAAGCTTCCTTCACGACGTGGTTTATAATCTACACGATTACCACGGTTGTCATCATTCGAGTCAAAACGTGGTTTATCGTTGTAGCCGCCTTCACGACGTGGGCGATCAGAATTGAACTCGCGACGTGGGCGATCTTCACCACCAAATGTACGTTTTGGACGATCATCAAAACCACCTTCGCGGCGTGGACGATCAGAATTGAATTCGCGACGTGGACGATCTTCACCACCAAATGATGGACGTTCACCACGTGGTTTATCATCAAAGTTACGACGTGGACGGTCTTCAAAACCACCTTCACGACGTGGACGATCAGAATTGAATTCGCGACGTGGACGATCTTCACCACCAAATGATGGACGTTCACCACGTGGTTTATCATCGAAGCTACGACGTGGACGATCATCACCACCTTCACGACGTTTGAAATTGCTTTCGCCTTCAAAACGACGACCGCCACCAAAACCACCACGACCACGACCGCCGCCATCACGACCACCGCGACCACGACCACCGCCATCACGACCTGAACGTGCAGGAGGTGGAGATGGCTCTAAACCTTCAATCTCAGACACATTTAAACGTGCATCTAAATAATCTTCTAAAGCACGGATTTTGCCACGTTCACGATAAGTCGCAAGTGTAATCGCCTGACCTGTACGACCCGCACGACCTGTACGACCAATACGGTGTACATAGTCTTCATTTTTCATCGGTAAACCGAAGTTAATTACGTGAGAAATGGTTGGTACGTCTAAACCACGTGCCGCAACATCAGTTGCAACTAAGATTTTTGCACGACCTTCACGAATACTACGTAAACGACGGTTACGAACTGTTTGTGGCATAGCACCATGCAACGCAACTACAGAGTGACCTGCTTCAGCTAACTCTTCAGCAAGCATGTCTGTATCTTCTTGCGTGCTTGCAAATACAACAGCTTGATCTACTGACTCGTCAGATAACCAGTGTGTAAGTAATTTTTTCTTATGCTCAAAACCATCAGTCCAATGTAATGTTTGAGTTACATCAGTATTAGTACTGTGGCCTGTTTCGATTGCGATACGTTGTGGATCATTCATCATACGTTCAGCAAGACGAATAATACGATCAGCAAAAGTAGCAGAGAACATTAATGTTTGATTACGGTTTGCAGCTAACTCACCAATTGCTTCTAGATCTTCAGAGAAACCTAGATCAAGCATACGGTCAGCTTCATCGACGATTAAAGATTCAACTTTATCAAGTTTCAATTGACGACGATTAACCAAGTCAAGTAAACGACCTGGAGTAGCAACAATAACTTGCGCGCCTTTAAGCTGTTGAATTTGCTTACCAAAAGGCATACCACCCATAATTGCAGCAATACGAACACCTTTCATATGACGTACAAATGCAATCGCATCTTGGCTTACTTGTTGAGCCAATTCACGCGTTGGGCATAAAACTAAAATACTTGGTTGGGTAATCGCTTTCATGCGCTCTTTAAATGGCACGAAAGTTTCTTGACCAGTTAAAGCGTTTAATGTTGGGAGTAAAAATGCTGCTGTCTTACCAGAACCAGTCTGGCTAGAAACTAATAGATCTTTTCCTTCTAACGCAGCTGGAATCGCTTGTTCTTGCACAGGAGTTGGACTAGTAAAACCTAAACCTTCTAGGGCTTGTTGTAAGGTTTCGTGCAAAGAAAATTCGGCAAAAGTTTTGCTCATAGAGAGTTTCACCCTAATGGGTGCTCCATTTTAATAAATACAAAAAATAGACATCGGCAAAAAGCGGCAAAGCGACTCAAGCTGAAAATATATGAAATTCAGCGGCAATCCGGATAACGACGATGTGGACTAACGCACGCTTGATTACTGCCTCAACCTGAAGAATCGCTAAGCGATTTGGGCGCAAGATGTGGTCCTCTCTATGGACAGCGTGCGCATAATATGAATAGAACTGAATGTTCAGGTAATGAACTGGAATTTAAGTGCGTGGGCGGATTATAGCAGAATAATTTTAAAAGTCACCCTTTTTAATAGGTTTTTCTACTGGATCACCTTTATTATTTGTATCTGACCGATTAAAGAAGATGAAATTATAAAAATAACTCCTTCATTATTATCAGATCATAATAAAAAACCCTCATATTATTGAGGGTTTTTTAATCTAAAATTTATTTTGCAGCTTCGCTCCATGCTGGAACTACTGCTTGCATTAGTGGTTTTAACATTTTCATTGAGCAAGCAATGACTTGACCATTTTCCATTGAATCATTACCACCACGAGCATCAACAACCACACCGCCCGCTTCTTTAACAATTAACTCGCCTGCAGCGATATCCCATGGTTTTAAACCTAATTCAAAGAAACCATCAAAACGACCCGCAGCAACATATGCCAAATCTAAAGCTGCTGAACCTGCACGACGAATTTGAGCGCCAGATTTTGTGACTGCCAATAACGAAGCAAAGTGTTGCTCTGCATAAGAAACAATTTCACCATTACGCTTCGCGCGATAAGGATGACCGACTGCTAGGAATGTTTTATCTAAAGTATCTTTGACATTCGCACGAATACGACGTTGATTCATCACTGCGCCACGACCACGACTAGCTGAAAATAACTCATCACGTACTGGATCATAGATCACACCGTGTTGTGTCACGCCTTTGTGTTGTACAGCGATAGAAATACAAAAGTGAGGGAAACCATTGATAAAGTTTTGAGTACCATCTAAAGGATCAATCACCCAACACCAATCAGCGTCGTGACCTTTACCTTCTTGCATACCAAACTCTTCACCTAGGAAACTATGATTTTTATAGCTTTTGCGAAGTGTATCTATTGTAAGTTGTTCCAAATAACGATCAACACGTGTTACTGGACCATCAATGCCTTTTTCTTCAACTTGTAAATCGAGTTTATGACGATTTTGATGTGCCTTTAAAAGCTCTTGACCAACTGTTTGAGCCGCACGCGCAGCCATAACCACCATAGGTTCCATTGAACACCCACTACAAATTTGAAGATTTTGACAAAGAATAATGCATAAAAGCCCTTACATTCTATCAAATATAAGGGCTTTTAGGGGAAAAATGTTTACGAAAAATTATTTCCGTTTTTTATCTAAAACCAAGCACGTTCAATTGAAGCTAAAATCCCATGCGCATCCAAACCACAATCGGCGAGCATTTGTTGATGTGTAGCTTGATGTAAAAACTCATCTGGCAAACCCAAATTCAGGATTGGCTTTACGATTTTTGCTTGTGCGAGGAATTCATTTACTGCACTTCCCGCACCTGCCATCACGGCATGTTCTTCAACAGTTACGAAAAGCTGAGTTCGTTCAGCAAGTGTTCGTATCATTTGTTCATCCAATGGCTTCACAAAACGCATATTTACCACACGCACACCTATTGCATGCTTATTCGCAAATTGTTGCGCTGCTTCGACTGAAGCTGCCACTCGACTCCCGAAAGCCAAAATACTGATCTGCTGATCTGTATCCAAATTAAATTCTGCAACGATTTCAGCTTTACCAATTTCTAAAGCAGTCATTTGTTGTTGAATTTCTACACCTGTTCCAGCCCCACGCGGATAACGAACTGCTGTTGGACCTTTATAATGATATGCAGTGTGTAGCATTTGACGACATTCATTTTCGTCTTTTGGCGCCATAATCACCATATTAGGTACAGTACGCATATAGGCATAATCGTATGCACCTGCATGCGTTGGACCATCTTCGCCAACCAAACCAGCACGATCAATACCAAAGGTGACATCTAAATTTTGCAATGCCACATCATGAATCAACTGATCGTAGCCACGTTGCAAGAAGGTTGAATAAATCGCGACAACAGGCTTTAAACCTTCACACGCCATACCCGCTGCTAAAGTGACTGCATGCTGTTCAGCAATCGCAACATCAAAAAAGCGTTCAGGGTATTGCTGTGCAAACTTCACCATGCCAGAACCTTCACACATTGCAGGTGTGATCGCTAATAAACGTGCATCTTGTGCAGCTTCGTCACATAACCACTGTCCAAATACATCTGAATATTTAGGTGGTGATTTTTTAACTGGTGCCGAAGCAGTAGGTGTAATCTTAGTAATGGCATGATAGGTAATCGGATCTGCTTCTGCTGGAGCGAAACCTTTACCTTTTTTAGTGTAAACGTGAACTAATCGCGGACCTTTGCGTTTTTTTAATGCGTGGAAGACTTGAGCAAGTTGTTCAACATTGTGCCCATCAAAAGGTCCGAAATAGTCAAAACCAATCGCTTTAAATAAGTTATCAGCTGCATCTGTTGCAGATTGATGCAAACGCGAATTGTATGTCCATTTTGGATGTGGCTGAACATAAGCTTCGCCCTGTTCATTTACATTGACCAATTGACCAGTTTCCCAAATCGCAGCGAGATGTTTTGCAAAACCACCCGTGCTGCATGAGATCGACATATCATTATCGTTCAATACCACGATAAGATCAGCATTATGTGCAACAGCATCATTCATGGCTTCAAAAGCCATCCCTGCTGTCATTGCACCATCACCGATAATCGCAACAACTTCGCAAGGCTTTTGCTGATAACGGCGAGCGAGTGCCATCCCTAATCCAGCAGAAATTGCTGTTGAAGAATGTCCTACACCGAAAGTATCAAAATTAGATTCATCACGTGCTGGAAATGCAGCTAAACCACCTTTACTACGAATTGTGGTAATACGTTCTCGACGCCCAGTCAGGACTTTGTGTGGATATGCTTGATGCCCTACATCCCAAACTAAACGATCATCTGGTGTATTGAAACAGTAGTGCAAAGCAACTGTCAGTTCAATCACACCTAAATTTGCGCCAAAGTGACCACCACTTTGTCCTGCTGCATACAAAATATATTGACGCAACTCATCTGCCACTTGAGGGAGTTGGCTTTGCTCGAGCTGACGTAATTGCTCAGGATGATCGATTTCATCCAACAATGGCGTAACAGGGCGTTGAGTTGGAATTTCGGTATACAACATAATGTGGCAAAGCCTTTTTAAGCCTGGCAAATCCGAAGCTGGGTTAAATGGGGGTGATCATACAATTAAACATGATGCACCTTCAATCAGCCACATGTGCGAATGATGTAGTGCTGAACATTCTCTTGCATACATTTACAGTATAGCCATCAGATTATCCTGAATTATGTCACTGTTTATCAACTATTATTATGTGCTTTGTATGAAAAAGAAAAACTTGTGTGAAAAATCAGACATTCTAATTCACGCAATCTTCACACATTAGGCTATACTTTGACAGTTTTTCTGATAATAGTGAATAAATCTGTGCCGATTGAATTTATTGCAACATCAAAGCTACCAACTGCTTTCGGTGACTTCAATATTTCCGTGTTTCAAGACCCAAAGACGGGTGAAGAACATGTGGCGCTTTCTAAAGGTTTAGAAACTCCACCAAATACTCCTGTTTTAGTTCGTATTCACTCAGAGTGTCTTACGGGCGACGCTTTTGCCTCACTGAAATGTGACTGTGGTCCTCAACTGCAAGCAACCCAACGTTTGATCAATGAAGCAGGTCAAGGTGTCATCCTTTATTTACGTCAAGAAGGTCGTGGCATTGGATTGACCAATAAAATCCGAGCTTATGCACTTCAAGATCAAGGGCATGATACTGTTGATGCTAATCTTCTGTTGAATCTTCCTGCTGATGCACGTCGTTATGATATGTGCAGTATTATGCTCGATCATCTCCAAGTCAAAAAGGTTAAGTTGATTACTAACAATCCTCTAAAATTTAAAGCACTCACCGATCTTGGTATTAATGTTGTTGAACGTGTACCACTTACTGTTGGAAAAAATCCGTTCAATGAGCAATATTTAAAGACCAAACGTGAGCGTATGGATCATCTCTATCAAAATGATGACTTCTGATTCACGTTCTTAAACGTTTAAAAATAAAGCAATCAAGGGATTTTTAATCAGAATGATTAAAAATCCCTTATTTTTTTTATGGTTTTATGTTTTGATGTTACTAATATATAGATCACCTCAAGAGGATCATCATGCAGCATCCAACTTCAGCTGATATTCAACGTGTTCGTGAATTTTTACTTGATCTACAAGCACGAATTTGCGCAGGTTTAGAACAACAGGAACGTGCAGGCGGTGGAACCGCTGAGTTTATCATTGATGATTGGGAGAGAACCGAAGGCGGTGGTGGTCGCTCTCGAGTTCTACAAAATGGTGAAGTTATTGAAAAAGGTGGGGTAATGTTTTCCCACATTAACATCAGCAAACTACCTGCTTCAGCGACAGAACGTCATCCACAGATTGCTGGTGCAAAAGCACAAGCCTTGGGAGTTTCATTAGTTATTCATCCTAAAAATCCTAATATTCCAACCTCACATGCCAATGTTCGTTTATTTGTAGCCGAACCTGAAGGTCAAGATCCTGTTTGGTGGTTTGGTGGTGGCTTCGATCTGACACCTTTTTATCCAGATGATCAAGATATTCAAAATTGGCATCAAACCGCTTATGACTTATGCAAGCCTTTTGGTGAAAATGTTTATGCAGAACATAAACAATGGTGTGATGATTATTTTTATTTAAAGCATCGTGATGAACAACGCGGCGTAGGTGGGCTGTTCTTTGATGATCTCAATCAGTGGGATTTCGAAACTTGTTTTAAATATATGCAAGCCGTTGGAAATGGATACTTAGAGGCGATCTTACCTATTTTTGAAAAGCATCGTGAGCAACCCTATACAGAAGCGCAACGTGAGTTCCAACTTTATCGTCGTGGGCGTTATGTAGAATATAATTTGGTTTATGACCGTGGCACTTTGTTCGGCTTACAAACTGGTGGGCGTATTGAGTCAATTCTAGTAAGTTTACCGAATCTAGCAGGTTGGTCGTATCGCCCAGAATGGGATGCTGACTCGCAAGAGAAACGACTTACAGACTATTATTTAAAACCAAGAGATTGGTTAGGTTTAACAAAATAATCCCTACTCTACATCCCTGTTTTTATAAATCAGGGATGTATTTTATTTGTACATTCATTTAAGTTCTAAATATAAAGATCTCAGTGTTCTTGATAGGGTTATGAATTAAATCTGATCTAAAATTTTGCATCAATGACTTACTCAAACTTTGAGGCTGTTTGATCAAAGTAATCAATAACTGTAAAAATTGTCCGTGTGACAATCACTACGATGATTAATATTTGCAATGCTTTCGGCATGTCTAACAAGAAAGATACTCATAACATAATTTGTATAAATCTCAGCAAAATTCAGTCTTATCTGAACATGTTCTGAAAATTAAATCAGCCTGTCATATGGTGCGAGATGTAAATCAATATTGCGGCACACCATGTATCTTTAATAAACTTTGACCACCGCAATCAAGCTGATGACTCATGACGAAACAATTTGCTGTTATTGGAAATCCAATTGAACAATCCCGCTCACCAGAATTGCATCATGCTTTTGCAGCAAAAACCGGCGTTGATTTAAATTATAAAAAAATTCTTGCTCCGCTAGATGGTTTCGAGTCCGCAGTTAAAGCGTTCTTCGATCAAAATGGTGTTGGCATGAATGTCACTGTGCCTTTTAAAGAGCAGGCCTTTGCGTTATGTGACCAACTCACTGAACGTGCCAAGATTGCCAAAGCAGTCAATACTTTATGGATGCAAGACGGTCAACTATACGGTGATAATACCGATGGGCAAGGTTTAGTTGCGGCAATACAAGCTTTGAATTGGAACTTAGCAAATAGCCATATTTTGATTTTGGGTGCGGGTGGCGCAACACGCGGTGTGATTTATCCTCTGGTTCAAGCTGGTGCAAAACAAATCGTGATTGCCAACCGTACATTAGCCCGTGCAGAACAATTGGTTGAAGATTTAAAAACGGCTGTGCCCGATACTGAGCTACATGCAATCAGCCTAGATCAACTGACAGGTGAGTTTGACATCGTCATTAATGCGACTTCGGCAAGTTTAACGGGTGAAGCTTTGCAATTACCCCAAACACTTATTTTTCATCATGCCTACGAAATGGCATACGGAAAACCATCAAGTTTCCTTGATCAAGCCCTTATGAGACAAGTCCCCTCTACAGATGGATTCGGCATGCTAGTGGGGCAAGCCATTGAAGCTTTCTCTATTTGGAATGGCGTGAAACCTGAATTAAAAGATTTCTTATAAATCAAACCATAAAAAGAACCTGCATGATGCAGGTTCTTTTTTAACTGAATTATTTTGTGCTTATCATTTTCTGATAAACATCTTTGAAGATTTCATAATCAATAAATTCATTATGTTCAATTTTCAGTGCCTTCAATGATTTATCAGAAAGCTGATTTTTACGTGCGTCTATATATACTTGCCCCAGCACATTCGCTGTTTGCTCCAACAAGCTTTTTTCTTCGTCAGAAATACCATTGGTTTGTTCAAATTGGATTTGATATTGTTTCGCAAACAATTGCTGTGGTTGCTTATATTGAGCTTTTAGCTTTTTCCATTGCTGACGATCTAGGTCACCACGCATTGCATCCGTCACTAAACGATTTACGGCTTGACCCAACTTATCATCAAACTGATCTTCTTGCTCCAAATGGTGTTTTTTCTGTAAGCTTTCGATCTGTTTCAGAGCCTTACCTTCAGGACTATATACCTCTTCATCTGAGAACCAATAAGCATAGACACTTGCGACTTCTTGTAACTCTTGAGAAGTGTAACGTTTCGCAAGACTTGGATTACTCTCAACCAATTTAGCAATAAACACCGCTTTGTAGGTTTGTTCATATGACTGTGTAGCATCGTAACGCTGCTCAGCAATTACTTTGAGCTGATCATCCAAAGATAATGTATAAGGCTGTGCTGAGCGCTCTTGAATGCCTGTTTGACCTAATTTTTCAGAGAAACTGCCGATCGCTTGTTCAAGGATAGAACCCTTACTTGCTTCCGCCCATGTTTTAGCTTGCTTTAACTGAGCTTGATCAATCGGGGTTGCTTTACCGTAATTTGTCACCAGCATATCTGCTTTGATATTAAAGCTCGACTTCAGCTCAGGCAGTGCATAATTTAAGTCATAATCAAGTTTGACTGCACGCCCTTGTGCATCCAAGCCAACATCCATCACGAAAGGATTACGCTTTTCAACAGGTGGTAATGCTTTTTGAATGTCTGCTTGATGCTTCAGCCAAAGTGCTTTAAAGCCCTGATCATCAATAAATTGATTTTGATCGTATTGAACAAACTCTTTTTCAACTGCGACCAATTTTTCAATATAAGACAAGAAACCCGATGGCGTTTTCTGCTCACCCAAAACATCGACATCGTACATGGTTTGACAATACTGAATATCACCAAAATTTGTTTTGGCAGCATTTTGTAATGCCGTACATTGCTCGCCTGTTAGCACATGTTCTGTCGCGGTGGCAGACTCTGCAACGGCATCAGCCTCTTCTGAAATATCTTCAGCTTCTTGAGCCACATCCTCTGCTGCGACTTTGGTTGCATCTGCCTCGTCAGTATATTCATCCTCTGGCTCTTCTACTCCAAAGTGTTGATTCACTAAACGATACAACTCTTGACTCACCACACTCGCATCATCAGCTGCTGCCTTTGAATTTAATAAAGTGCCACTTTGTTCAGCCTTTGAAGCAGTGTCTGTTTTGTCTTGCTCTGAAATCAATTTTTCAAGATTTTGCTCATCAAACTTCAAAATACTTTGCATTAAGTATTTTTCATTCACTTTGCTATATAGATTCGCTTGCAGAACCAGCTCTTCAATTGTGGTTTTTAAACGAATTTTCTCTACCACACCCGCAGCTTGATCAGCAGAACTCACCGACAAAGTTTGGATACTGTTTGGATCAGCTAAACGATAGTAAATAGCACTCGATGCTTTGATGTATTCTGCAAATTTCTTGTAATCGACTTGTTTAAACAAGCCTTGGTATTTTGAAAAATCTAAATACGCTAAATTGTTCTGATTTTCTTTATTCACCAAGTATGGCATCAATGCAAAATAATTGATGTAGAACTTGTAGTTATTTAAATCCAAAACCATCGGAACTTTCGCTTGAACCAATAAGGTTGGTTTTTCATAACGAGCAGTGAGGTTAAACGAGCCCATCTTTTGTCGATAATGCACAGATCCATCATACTCAAATTGCATATCATTTAAGATGTTAGCCATTACTCGAGCAAATTTATCAAACTTGCTATTGCCCAAACCTTTCGGTTGCTCTGCCAAAGCTTTATACAGTGCTTGTTTTTGTTTTGCATCCAAATTGACTTTTTGCTCGCGCAGATATTGATCAACCTTTTGTTTCAAAGCAGCATCTAAAACATCTTTCTGTTGATCTGCTTCAGCTTTATGCTGATCAAGGTCAACATGAATATTAAATTTCCCCCGATAGTCGTAGCTCGGATATTCGTACATCGCATTGATGCTATTTATTGCTTTTTGCTCTAAACTAGAAGAGCTTGAATTGGTTTTAATGACATGCTGAGAACAACCTGAAATACTAAGACCAAACAAACATAATGTTAAATATTTTAAACGCATAGCTTTATCAAACACCTTTATATCGTTATATTTTCAATTACTAAATGGATCATTTTCATATTCAAAACGAGTCTAAAACTTTAGCAGAAAATTGAATTTTCAACTAAGTGTTTTTAGCCTTAATTAGCTTTTCTGACAGTCTTTTCCACAGTGTTTATCAATGTATTTTTATCACCGCTATGAATAATCAAAGTACTGATACAGATAATCCACAACGATTCAAATACAGGATTAAGATTATGCCAGCTTATAAAGCCCCACTCCGTGATATTCGCTTCTTAATGAATGAAGTGTTCGATTATCCAGCACATTACCAAACTTTGACAAGTGGTCAAAATGCTGATGCTGATACAGTTGACATGATTCTTGAAGGTGCGGCTGATTACTGCGAAAACGTACTTTCTCCAATCAACCAGTCTGGCGACGAAGAAGGTTGTACTTTTAACAACGGCGAAGTAACTACTCCTAAAGGCTTCAAAGAAGCATACGACCAATTCGTAATGGGTGGTTGGCAAGGTCTTTCTTATCCAGAAGAGTTTGGTGGCCAAGGCTTACCAATGTCTTTAAACCTTATCAAATCAGAAATGATGGGTACTGCGAACTGGTCGTTCACAATGTATCCTGGTTTAAGTACAGGTTGTATGAACACCATCATGCAATTCGGTACTGATGAGCAAAAAAATACATATATGCCTAAACTCGTTGAAGGTACTTGGTCTGGCACAATGTGCTTAACTGAGCCTCAATGTGGTACTGACTTAGGTCAAGTAAAAACTAAAGCAGAAGCTGCTGCTGACGGTACTTACAAAATCTCTGGTACAAAAATCTTCATCTCTGCAGGTGAGCATGATTTAACAGAGAATATCATCCACATCGTACTTGCACGTCTTCCAGATTCACCTGCTGGTACTCGTGGTATTTCGTTATTCATCGTACCTAAGTTCATCCCAACTGCTGATGGTGGTGTAGGTGAGCGTAACACGGTTTCTTGTGGTTCGATCGAACACAAAATGGGTATCCGTGCTTCAGCAACTGCTGTATTGAACTTTGATAACGCAACTGGTTACTTAATCGGCGAAATCAACAAAGGTTTACATGCCATGTTTACCTTCATGAACACTGCACGTATTGGTACAGCTGTTCAAGGTATCGCACACGCTGAACTTTCTTTCCAAGGTGCTTTACCTTATGCGAAAGACCGTATGTCTATGCGTGCACTTTCTGGTAAAAAAGAGCCAGAGCGTGTTGCTGATGCGATCATTCACCACGCAGACGTTCGCCGCATGCTTTTAACTCAAAAAGCTGTAGCTGAAGGTGGTCGTGCAATGATTTATCACGCTGCCAAACTTGCAGATAAAATGGCTGATGCGCTGGCAAGTGGTGATCAAGCTGCTTATGAAGTTGCCGATGACAAACTTGGTTTCTATACTCCAATTCTTAAAGGTTTCTTGACTGAATTAGGTTTGGAAGCTGCAAACCATGGTATCCAAGTATATGGCGGTCATGGTTTCATCAAAGAATGGGGCATGGAACAAATCGCACGTGATGCACGTATCTCAACATTGTATGAAGGTACAACGGGTGTCCAAGCACTTGACTTATTAGGTCGTAAAGTGCTTTTAAGCTCAAAAGGTAAAGTTGTTCGTGACTATACTGCTGAAATCTTAAAATTCTGTGCTGCACATGCTCGCAACAAGTATTTACGTCGTTTCGCTTGGGACTTAACGAAGCTTTGCGCTCAATGGAATACATTAACTGTTCGCATCATGCTTGCAGCGCGTAAAGACCGTGACATCGTATCTTCTGCTTCTAATGATTTCTTGATGTTCTCTGGTTATGTAATGATGGCTTACTTCTGGGCTCAACAAGCTGTAATCGCTTCTGAAAAATTAGAAGCTGGTAACGGTGCTGAAACTCCAGAATTCTATAAAACAAAAATCAAAGTTGCAGATTTCTACTTTGACCGTTTATTGCCACGTGCTCAAGGTCATGCAGAATCAATGGTATCGACTTCTCGTACATTGACTTCTCTTGCACCAGAACACTTCAGCTTCGATTACTAATCGGAACTATAAAAAAAGAGCGCTCTAGGCGCTCTTTTTTATGCTTTACTTTTAACTATTCAATTTTTTCAAAGACATAAGCTTTCTTTGGAAATGGATATTCTTTAAAAAACTGACGATTACGCCCGTGATCACCATTCCAAATCTTATCTAAATCTAAAACAAGGTTTTGCTCTTTATTGATCTTATAGTAAAGATTGACGTTCGCATTTTCACAACGAATCATGATTTCATTCAATTCTTTGTGCGCATGCCACTGAACCTGTTTACACATTTGTTCAATCTTAGTCATATCACGAGACGGATCTGAGCCTAAGCGACCAAAACTGGTATTGATCCAATACACCGAACCATCTTCTAAAAGATTGATAATATATTCTGCTTCTTTCTCATTACTCACACATCCAGCAAAAGGATCTGAGCATGGAATACGCGCATGATAACGCCCAGCATAGATCAAATCCTGCTGAGAGGGTTTTTCCATACGTTTAGATACAACATGCGGAATGGTTGCCTGACCTGCTACTTGAGTTAAAGCAACAACTTCACTGGAAACTGCTTGATCATCTACAAGCACAGTCGATACAGCCGCCTCAACAGGTTTAGGCTGGGTTTGACTGTGTGATATCGCTGGTTCAGGATGATGACCATCACACGCCGTCAAACCTAAAACCAATAAAGTTCCTACACTGAGGGGTTGTAAGAATAACCGAAACTGCATATTCATCATTCTCTAACATCAACATCGTTCATTTTATTCAAGACCTCTCCACCCCGTGTAAATCTTAAAGAACAGGATATACATTTACACATCTACAGAAGGAATAGAAATAAAGTAACGATGAGTCTGAAATCGCAGGTTGCTATCGCAAGATGCGTTAAGTCGGTGCATTTTAGGCGATAGTGTCGGTTTTTCCATCAATTCTTTACATACCGTAACTATTCTCTCGCTTACAGAAACTTTAAAAAAATGAATTTGACCCTATCTCTAATATAACAACAGCACATTATCTCAATTTTTTGATTTTTCCCTGTTGTTTCATTTATTTAAGGAGAAAAACTCGATGGCCAATTCTGGTTTATATCGCTCAAACCAACAAAGCATGATCGCTGGTGTAATGGGCGGTATTGCGGAACGTTTTGGTTGGAATGCGAATTTACTACGTTTAATCTTTGTGATTATTTCAATTATGAGCGCCGCTTTCCCAGGTATTTTGGTGTATTTAATCATGTGGTTAGTCATTCCAAAAAGACAGGCGAATCGAGTTGAGCACGTACAAGGTTACAACCAACCTGTCAAAACAGTGTATGAAGATCAAGGAATCAAACGTTAATCTTATTTTTTAGTTTGGTCGCTACGGTTGGATTTACCCCTATACAACCGTAGCTTTTTTTTGCTCAAAATACTGAAGATTGTTGTTTGATTTGCTGATGCAAAGCCGCAATCATATCAGCCCGACTAATAATTCCAATTAAACGCAGCTCTTCGACCACAGGAATATAATTAAAAGATTTTTCAACAAAATAAGGTACAAGATCTTGAATCGGTTGTAATGGATCAACTTTAACAACTCGACGACTCATAATCTGTTTCACATAATGTTGCCAAGAATTGCGCGGATCAGTGGCTCCTTTGAACCACTCAACAACTTCGTACAATGCTAGAGTTCCAACCAATTGCTCTTGATCATTCACAACTGGCAAACTCATTAAATTAACCGATTTAAACTTATCCAAAGCCTGATGAATATCGTCATTCTCATATAATTTGATTACATCACGGCTCATAATATCCTGACACACGAACGAATGATTTAATCGCTCATTCGCATGCTCTTGTGCTTCTAAAATGATTTTCTCTAAATCGTATTGGCTGATATCTAATAGTTCAGTGTGTTGCTCTAAGGCATATTCGATATCTTTGGGTTGAATCGATACTTTTTGAGTAGGTGTTGGGTCTTTGGAGCGTTCATTGAGATGAGGCATAGTCGGATAATTTCGCCCAATCAGTCGATTAAAAAACACTGCAAAAACAAGTAATAAAACTGAGTTGAGTAATACAGGGTAAAGGATAAAATGAAAGCCGAGCTTATGTACAGCTTCTCCACCCAAAACCGCAGTAATGGCTACAGCACCACTTGGTGGATGTAATGAATCTGTGGTCATCATCATAAAGATAGCCAATCCAACAGCCACACTAAATGCTGTGGTTAAATCAGGTAAAAGCTGGGTACATGCCACCCCAATAAATCCCGCTAAAGTATTACCAACCACCACATTCCAAGGCTGTGCTAATGGACTATTTGGAACTGCAAACAATAAAACTGAAGATGCACCCATCGGCGCGATATACCAGGCATTCATCCCGCCCAATACATACCAACTAATCAAAGAAGAAATCGCCAAACCACACAGTGCGCCAAAGCCTGAGAACAGACGTTCTTTCACTGGAAGAACTTTATAATTAGGTTTTAGTAAATTTATCCAGTCTAATTGGGTCAAGTTCACAATGCACCTTGCTGGTTGGATGTTTTGATTTTCGATCGAAGCAAGTATACGCGCAAAGCCAAATAAGGTGTATTCAAGTTACATCTTAAAGATATGAGATAATCTGATAATCTATTATTCAAGTAATTTTTACCAAATATTATAAATTAACCAATACCGATGATTGATCAATTCACTACTGTGCTAGAGAACTGTTTTGTATAAAACTGAGTTTTTAACACTGCTGCTGTGTGCATTAGCAGCATTACTACATGGTCTGAGTGGTTTCGGATTTCCGATGATCAGTACAGCAGCATTGTCTCTGTTTCACCCTCTACAGACTGCCATCGCGATGGTACTTATTCCTTGTATTATCATGAATCTAAGTGTGTTAGGGACGCATGAAAAAGCCCCGATCTCCCTATTATATTATGTAAAAAATTACTGGAGTCTTATCGGCAGTAGCCTGATTGGAAGTCTGTTTGGCGTCATGCTACTGCTTTATATTGATGAAAGTTATCTCAAGCTGTTGTTAGGGATGGTCATTTGGCTCTATGTATTAGATCAATTTAGATCGCAACCTTTGCACCTACGTCGCTCAATTAAAAACATGCTCATATTTGGGTTGCTTGCAGGTGTGATTGGAGGCGCAACCAATGCGATGGCTCCATTTTTGATGATGTATTTGTTAAGTACACAGCACAGTAAAAATGACATCGTGATGATTACCAACATTAGCTTTCTTGCCAGCAAATTAATCCAGCTCTCGATACTCTACCCAACGCTTTTGACCTTTGATCAGGCACAGATATATCTATTGTGTGCAATTACGATTTTTTCATTATTTTTTATTTATCTTGGTTCTAAGATCAGAATTCATATTTCTCAACAAAAATTCAAACGCCTTATTTTAGTCATTTTGACTGTACTCGGTACCAATGCACTGTGGCAGGGAATCAACATGATTTAAAAAGATTTTACATAGATGGCAGAACTTAATATTTACTTCTAGTTCTTTGAGACTTTATGGTTATTCAGTTGTATACGCTATCGCAACTAGAACAACTCAAATAAGGATATTTTATGAATGTTCCTCACCTCGAAACACCCACTAATGCCATGCCCAAAGGCTTAATCCGTGGCTGGGTGATTATTGCAATTGCAGCACTGCTGTCTTTCGGTTTATATGAAATTTTGCCTTATGACCAAAATGCCAATAAAGGTCTAAGTCTGTTGTTATTTATCGGTATTTTATGGCTGACTGAAGCCATTCACATCACCATCACGGCATTGCTAGTCCCTGTGCTCGCGGTTCTCGTCGGTATGCCGAGTGTGGGAGGAGATGGTGAGATTGAAGCCATTTCTACCACTAAAGCACTGAGTACTTTTGCTGATCCTACGATTTTCCTATTTTTTGGTGGTTTTGCCTTGGCAACTGCATTGCATGTGCAAAAACTAGATCGAAAAATTGCCATGTGGATTATTGCAATGTCTAGAGGGCATCTGGGAGTAGCTGTTTTAGCCATCTGTTTGGTCACAGCCGTTTTGTCGATGTGGATTTCAAATACTGCTACCGCGGCTATGATGCTTCCACTTGCATTGGGTTTGCTTTCACATTTTGATGCGCAAAAAGAACGTAAAACTTTCGTATTCATCCTCTTAGGTATTGCTTATTCAGCAAGTATTGGCGGCTTAGGTACTTTAGTTGGCTCTCCACCCAATGCGATTGCAGCGAAAGCATTAGGCTATGATTTTGCAGACTGGATGAAAGTCGGTTTGCCTATGATGCTCATCATTTTCCCTGCGATGTTATTTAGTTTGTATATCGTGCTCAGACCTAAACTTAATCATCGTGTGGAATTCAGAACAGAAACTATCCCTTGGAACCGTGATCGTATTCTAACCATGTTAGTTTTCGCTATCACTGCATTGGCATGGATTTTTGGTAAAAGCGTCAGCGAACAGTTTGGAATTACTCAACCTGATACATGGATTGCAGTACTCGCAGCCTGTATGGTCGTGATCTTAGGAATCGCCACTTGGAAAGATATTGCAGACAATACGGACTGGGGCGTATTAATGCTATTTGGTGGTGGCTTAACTTTAAGTGCCGTTTTAAAAGACTCTGGTTCTTCTTTGGTACTTGGGCAAACTCTGGCAAATGCATTTGGTGATGCCTCACCATTCCTAGTCATCGTGATTGTAGCTGCATTTATTATTTTCTTAACTGAATTTACCAGTAATACAGCCTCAGCTGCACTGCTGGTTCCAGTATTTGCAGCAATCGCTGATCAAATGGGAATTCCAAAAGAAATTCTTGTGGTTGTCATCGGAATTGGGGCTTCATGTGCGTTTATGCTCCCTGTCGCAACACCACCGAATGCGATTGTATTTGGTACTGGGCATATTCAACAAAGTGAAATGATGCGAATTGGCTTTATCCTCAATATTTTATGTATCGCACTGGTTTCAATATTTGTTTACTGGTTTTTCCTCTAAATACAAAAAAGCGCTACGGCGCTTTTTTATCGCTTTAAATAAGAGAGAAGATCAAACGTATTTTTCATTCAAATAACGCCAATAGCGTTTAGGCAAATATTGCACATGCAATTTCACATTCTGACGTTCTTTAATATTGATACTATTGAAATAATCTTTCCAAAGCTGATCATATAATTCTTCTTGTTCATCTAATTCTAATTGAAAGTTTTGACTGGCCCCATTTTCAATATTACGGTCAATCTGATGAGCATCTAAAGACACCTCATGAATCTCGTGTAAGTCATAATACAAACCATATTTGCGTTGTTCGTCATAAATGAGCCAACGTTGATCTTGATAACGACGCTTAAAATGCGGCTGTATTAAAGGCAGCACATTAAAATCAGGGCGAACCAAACTTAAAAACAATCCATCTGTGGTTTTCTTAAAACGCACAAATGCTTCCATACGATGCTTTTCGCGTCCCACCTTTTTCGTCCATTGTGAAATCGCTAAAACACTAGGATGCGAATAATTCTTCTCAACTGAATGTTGATGTCGAAAGACATAGATACAGTAATTAAATAAATGCTGATAGGCATCCAAAGATTCCGATAAATAGGAAAAATAAAATTGTTTCAAAGATGAATGCGACAATTTCTGCTGTAAGGCTGACCAAACACGTGCTGCATGTTGCTCATGATTTGGAATTTCAACCACCGTGGCAAATAAACCATGCTGTGCGCCTTTGTTTAAACACAATTGCACGTGGAATTCTTTAAATTGAAAAGCACGAAATACGCAGTTGAGTAAACCGATCATAGAGCCATCAAAATAGTAATAAACCACACCATCACTGAGCATGTTTAGAATCCTAAACTCAATTGTGGTGACAGTTGTTTCACGTACTTGGATGAACCCTGCGTTAATATTTGCTGACGAATATCAGTCGTAGAAAGTTCCTTTTGAAACCGTGGACTGTCTTCACAACGAATAAAAAACTTGGCACGTGAATACGCCACACCGAGTTGTTTCAGTAAATCAGTATGTATCTTGCCAAAACGACGCGCTTGCACGATTTTCTTGGCTGACTTTACGCCGATGCCTGGTACACGAAGGATCATACGATAGTCAGCACGATTTAAATCCACTGGAAACTGCTCAGGATGACGCAACGCCCAACTCAGTTTGGGGTCTACATCTAAATCAAGATGTGGGTGTTTTTCATTGACGATTTCATTGACTTCAAAACCATAAAAACGCATCAACCAATCACTTTGATAAAGACGATTTTCACGCAACAAAGGTGGTGCTGAACCGACAGCAGGAAGATAATTATTTTCTGTGTTGATTGGAATATAACCTGAGAAATACACCCGTTTGAGTTTAAATTCCTTGTAATGTCGATCTGCCATTACCAACACATCTTGATCGGTTTCTTGATGCGCGCCAACCACCATTTGCGTGGTCTGCCCTGCGGGTACATATTTTGGAACATGCTTAATAATTTGACGTTCATCTTTGAGTTGAATCAGTCGATCTCGCACTAGCCCCAAGTCTTTTTGTACTTCTTGATGTGATTTTTCAGGCGCAAACGCTTTTAATCCGATCTCAGTTGGCATTTCTAAATTGATGCTCATACGGTCAGCATAAAGCCCTGCTTCATGAATCAGTTCAGGCGATGCACCTGGAATGGTTTTAAGGTGAATATAGCCATTAAAATTTTCCTCTAGACGTAGTTTTTTCACCACTTGAAGCATCCGCTCCATCGTATAGTCTGCGGATTTAAAAATACCTGAGCTAAGGAATAATCCCTCTATATAATTACGACGATAAAAATTAATGGTCAGATCAACCACCTCTTGTACCGTAAATGCAGCACGTTTCACATCATTAGAACGGCGCGACACACAATAAGCACAATCAAAAATACAGACATTACTGAACAAGATTTTCAGTAAAGAAACACAACGCCCATCTTCGGTATAGCTATGGCAAATCCCTGCCCGACTGGCATCGCCTAAACCTTTGTCTTTATTTTTACGGTCACTACCACTGGAGGAACAGGACACATCATATTTAGCTGCGTCCGCAAGAATTTGTAATTTTTCACGAATGCGATCTGACATCTTTGCTCCACCATTTCAAACACTGGTCAGAAAACCTTAGCATAGGGTTTAAGCAGATATAAGGTAGGACAAGCTGTATTGCGTCATGGGGTGTCGTTTTAGTTTTAGTACATCACATGTGACTCAACGGAATTTTAATATGCTCATTTATTTCTTTTTAAATAGAGCCATCAGGATATAGCCCACAATAGCAATAATAAAAACCCAAAATAGGACAAAGACCACTATTCCACCTAAACCCATTTCCCGATGAGCATAGACAGAAGATGAACAAAGCAACAATACAGCCCAAAGCCAAATTTTTTTCATGCTACGTCCCCCCATTATTTTATTCTTTCATCACAATATCATACATGATCATCCTCCATGAAATACATCATGGTTCACGATCCTGACCAAAATGAAAAATCATCGAAGCTACGCTATAACCTTTGCCACTCTTCCCCAAAATCCTTATACTTGGGGGCAATTTTTCTCAAGAATAATGGATGCACCATGAGTCGTGCGATTTCGCATATTGATACCTTTCAGGGCTTAATTCTTGCCCTACAAAACTATTGGGCGGAGCAAGGCTGCGTCGTATTACAACCATATGATATGGAAATGGGTGCAGGGACATTCCACACTGCAACTTTCTTACGCGCATTAGGTCCAGAAACTTGGAACGCGGCTTATGTTCAACCTTCACGCCGTCCGAAAGATGGTCGTTATGGTGAGAACCCAAACCGCTTACAACACTATTATCAGTTCCAAGTGGTACTTAAGCCAAACCCAGACAATATCCAACAGCTTTATCTTGATTCGTTAAAAGCGATCGGCATCGATACACTGACTCACGATATTCGCTTCGTAGAAGACAACTGGGAATCTCCAACACTAGGCGCTTGGGGCTTAGGTTGGGAAGTTTGGTTAAATGGTATGGAAGTGACTCAGTTCACTTACTTCCAGCAAGTCGGTGGTGTTGAATGCTACCCTGTTACTGGTGAAATCACATACGGTTTAGAACGTCTTGCGATGTACCTTCAAGGTGTAGACTCAGTTTACGATCTTGTTTGGACCAAAGGTCAATTCGGTACAGTCACTTACGGTGATGTATTCCATCAAAATGAAGTGGAACAATCGACCTATAACTTCGAATATGCGCCAGTCGATAAATTATTTGAATTATTCGATTTCTATGAAGCTGAGGCAGCTCGTTTAATGGAAGCTGAACTTCCACTTCCTGCTTATGAGCAAGTGATTAAAGCATCGCATAGCTTTAACTTATTAGATGCGCGTGGTGCGATTTCTGTAACTGAGCGTCAACGTTATATTTTACGTGTTCGTACCTTAGCGCGTTCAATCGCTCAAAGTTATGTGGCTGCGCGTGCGAAACTCGGTTTCCCAATGGCAGAACCACATTTACGTGATGAAGTATTAGCGCAGTTAAAAGCACAAGTTGAGGCAGAAGCGGCACAAAATAAAGCCAATGCATAAATGGAAAAAAATCTGATTTAGGAAAATAAAATGCCAAGTGTTGTGATTGAAG
Source organism: Acinetobacter sp. SK-43 (assembly GCF_015351505.1). Lineage (NCBI taxonomy): Bacteria > Pseudomonadati > Pseudomonadota > Gammaproteobacteria > Moraxellales > Moraxellaceae > Acinetobacter > Acinetobacter sp. SK-43. The sequence continues at coordinate 40,933 of NZ_JADKPY010000017.1, read as the reverse complement.
TAAGACGTGAATACTCAACTGAACAAGAAATAGCAATCATTGATGCTGTTCAGTCTGCTTTAGTCCAACACTTTCACATTCCTGAAAAAGACAAACATATCCGTTTTTTCGCTCATTTACCGCATCGTTTTGCTTGTCCACCACATCAAGATCAACCTGAGTTTTATACTCAGATTAGTATTGATGCTTTTGCTGGACGTTCTGTGGATGCAAAGCGAAATCTTTATCAAGGCATTGTCAATAACCTTGAAGTGCTCGGCATTCCACCAAAATACGTGACGATTATTATTCGAGATATTCCCTTAGAAAATTGGGGTATCCGTGGCGGTCAAGCAGCGTGTGATGTTGCATTGGGATTTAAGGTAGATGTTTAGATCATCTTGCTTATGACAGATAAATATTTTTAGAAGACATTTGAAATGACACATACCGTACTATTTGAATTGGGCTGTGAAGAACTTCCACCCAAAAGCTTAAAAACTTTACGTGATGCTTTGAAAGCTGAAACGGAAAAAGGCTTAAAAGATGCAGGCTTAAATTTTGCTGCGATCGAAGCTTATGCTGCACCACCTCGTTTAGCGCTCAAAATTGTTGATATTGATGCTGCTCAAGCAGACACACAAAAACGTTTTGACGGCCCTGCTGTTCAAGCCGCTTATGATGCTGAAGGCAAACCAACTAAAGCACTTGAAGGCTTTATGCGTGGTCAAGGCATCACGGTTGATCAGCTTTCGACGTTCCAAGCAGGCAAAGTTGAAAAAGTTTGCTTTTTGAAAGATGTGAAAGGTCAAAGCCTTGATGCTTTACTGCCACAAATTTTACAAACTGCATTAGACAACTTACCTATCGCAAAACGTATGCGTTCAGCAGCAAGTCGTACTGAATTCGTACGTCCTGTGAAATGGGTTGTATTGCTAAAAGATGATCAAGTGGTTGAAGCAACCATTCAAGATCATAAAGCAGGTAATGTGACTTATGGTCACCGTTTCCATGCACCTGAAGCCGTGACTTTGACGCATGCAAATGACTACTTGGCAACTTTAGAAAAAGCGTACGTGGTTGCGAATTTCGAAAAGCGTCAAGCGACCATTCAAGCACAAGTCAAAACATTGGCAGATGAAGTCAATGCGACTGCAATTGTGCCAGCAGACTTGCTTGATGAAGTGACAAGTCTGGTTGAATGGCCTGTTGCTTTACGTGCAACTTTTGAAGAACGTTATTTAGCAGTTCCTCAAGAAGCATTGATTACCACGATGCAGGACAATCAAAAGTATTTCTGTTTGATCAATGCTGAAGGTAAATTACAGCCTTACTTTATTACTATTTCAAATATTGAGTCGAAAGATCCGATTCAAATTATTGAAGGCAATGAAAAAGTTGTACGCCCTCGTTTGTCGGATGCAGAATTCTTCTTCCTACAAGACCAAAAGCAACCGCTTGCGTCTCGTAAAGAAAAACTCGCGAATATGGTATTCCAAGCACAATTAGGTACGCTTTGGAATAAATCAGAACGTATTGCTAAATTAGCTGTAGCATTGTCACCGATTACAGGTGCAAATGCAGCCGATGCTGAAAAAGCAGCTTTACTGGCTAAATGTGATTTGACATCTGAACTTGTGGGTGAATTCCCTGAACTTCAAGGTATTGCAGGCACGTATTATGCTCGCCTTGAAGGTGAGAATCATGAAGTTGCTGAAGCTTTAGGTGAGCAATACTTACCTAAGTTTGCGGGTGATGTATTACCACAAACCAAGACAGGCACAACGATTGCGCTTGCAGATCGTTTAGATACGCTGGTTGGTATTTTTGGTATTGGTCAAGCACCAACAGGTTCGAAAGACCCATTTGCATTACGTCGTTCTGCTATCGGTATCTTACGTTTGATCATTGAAAATGAACTTGATGTCACGATTGAAGAACTGGTTAACTTCGCGCTTCAAGGCTATGGCGATGTAGTTAAAGATCATGACAATACCCGTGCGGATGCCGTTGCATTCCTTGAAGGTCGTTACCGTGCTAAATATGAAGATCAAGGCGTTGCGGTTGATGTGATTCAAGCGGTACAAGCACTTGCTCCAAAATCTCCTCTTGATTTTGACAAGCGTGTAACTGCGGTCAATCATTTCCGTACTTTGCCAGAAGCTGCTGCATTAGCTGCGGCGAATAAACGTGTTGCGAATATTCTTGCCAAAGAAGCAACGCCTGAAGGTGCTGTAGTTGAAACCAATCTAGTTGAAGCTGCTGAAAAAGCACTTTATGCAGAACTTCAAGCATTAACGCCTGTGGTTCAGCCTTTACTTGCTGCTCGTAACTACACAGAAGCATTGTCTAAGCTTGCTGCACTTCGCGCGCCAATTGATGCCTTCTTTGAAGGTGTAATGGTTATGGCAGACGACGCTGAATTAAAAGCCAACCGTTTACGTTTATTGGCTCAATTACGTGATTTATTCACAGCAATTGCAGATGTAAGTGTATTGCAGGGTTAAGTATTTATAATTCTTGATCTTTTAAATAAACCCACTATCAATAGTGGGTTTATTTTAAATTTAAGACTTTCACATTCACTTTATCGCCTATATCTAGCAATTTCGATCCAATCATGTAAATCTTATAAATAAAAGAATAATAGTGATTAGACATTTAACAAAAGTAATTTTTTAGGATTTGATCAATCACAGAATTATAAAAAAGGGGACGTTATGAACTGGACTATAAACCGATACGTTACATTGCCAGTTTTAATTTTCGGACTGGCTTTTAGTCACAAGGCTGTCAGTGGTGAATCGTTGTCATCTCCACCTTTAAATGCAATTCAGCTAAAAGAAAACGAAGTCATCGCCAAGACCCAAAATGGGTGCGGTGTGATTCAGACTGTAATCTATCCAAAATATAAACAAGCAAATCTGGATTCAATGAGTCGAAACTTTTGGGATGGTCTTTGTGTAGATGGCATGGCTCTAGGGCCTGGTAAAATGCATTATAAAATTCAGAATAATGAAGAAATTGGCTTTGCAGAAGCGTGGTATTTATATGGCAGACTTATTGGACGAACGAAATCAAACTGGTATGCAGGAAATGATTATCAAGGAGGTCAGACTGAGAGTTTTACTTGGCTGAATGAATCTTATACGCGAAGTATGAATATTAAAAACCCCTATGAGCCAGATGAAAAAAAACAAGGATTTTCTATAGGTTATACGCCTCAAGACCACAAAAAACGGGTTTATTTTGGTATGCAGCCTTCCTGTTATCATGCTGAAAAAAAGTCTACAAGTCCTTGTATTGCTGTAATGCGTCATTTTGATACGGATAATTATGAAGATGGTACAACTCGTCACTTTTGTAAGTTGGGCAACTGTGTAGCAAAGTGGAAAGAACTCACCGATGGCTTAGTTAGTCAATATGATGAGTTCGAACGCATGCATACGGCTGAAGTAGAAGCGCTAAAAAAATCCCTTGAACCCGTCTTAGCTAAAGCCAGAGCTGAAAAACAAAAAGCGGATGCTGAAGCGGCGTTCATAGCACAAGAAAACAAGCGAAAAGCACAGATGATGCAACGTCAACAGCAACTCAGTCAGGCCAATCAAGCCAAAACCCCTGTTGCCAGTCCAGCATTAGAAGAACTCATTAGAAAAACACTAAAAGGGAGTTAATACAATGATAAAACAGAATATTCTACATACTTTAACGCTTTCATTTCTCATGATGACACCACCTGTATATGCAGAAACGACCAAAGAAATGATCGCAAGATTGGCAGAGTCTGGGCGTAAAAGTAATAAGTGGACTTCCGCTGCCGATTGTAAAGCGGAACAAGAGGTGGTCCGCCAATTCCGTTATCCAGGCACATCAAGAGGCTGTGAAGACGGTACTGGAAGAGATACGGAGCAATCCATCAGTGCAGCACTAGATCACCCTTGGGCATATCGATATGGCGGCAAAGTTAAGGGTGAAGTGAAGTCAAGTAGCGAGTTAAAGCAACAAGCACTTGAGTTTCTCAATGAAGCTGACAAGGAAGAAAACAAACATTTAAAACAAACATTTACATATAGACCAGCTAACCAATGTGATGCTGCCCTTCATAGATTAACAGCCTGTGCCTATCAAGTTGCTGCTGCCAGAAGAGACGGGATTACACCAGTGACTCCAGAGGTAGCAAAAGCAAAATTGGTTACGCAATGCGCTCCAGCTGCGTTAGAAAAAGCAAATCGTGGTTTGCAACAAATTGACCAACGTATCGCAGATTACCTCAATTCGCCTAGTGGAAAACAAATCACACAACCAACACCCCATTTACAGATTGTAATGTGGGGCACCAGTGAACAAGCCAAAATTATGAAGCAGCATTGTCCTGATGCAGATGCATTTAAGCAAGAAATAGCGGATCGGATGGCCTCATATGAATCTGCTCTGAGGGCATGTCGCCAAATTCAATCTAACCCAAACATCTGTGGGCCTGTTGCTCCACCCTGAAGAATAATGGGCTGTTGCTTATTCAGGACCTAAACAACCTCCGATTAAATTTTTAACGATAGCATTAATGATGCTTGTAAGTACTTTCGCAAAATTGATATGACCCTTTCATGCCATTGCTCAATTTGCAGATTGCAGTTTTTCTACATTCATCTATTCAATAAGAGCTTAATATATTGAAATGAAATATACCTGCTTAAAGGATACAAAGGATAATGAAAAAAGTACCTGCACTGTGTTTAACGACTGCACTGATCGCATCGTCTTCTCTTTGGGCAGCCGAAAGTACAACAGCCGCAAATACAAATACTGCAACGGCTGAAAAAACACTTCCTTATGGTGACAACCCGAGCCTAGGTCGTGTCTTGTTGTATAAAACAGGTAAAGGGCTACAAAACTTAGGTGATTCAATTCAAGGAGCATCTGAAAACACCTCACAAAAAATGAGTGAAAAGTGGAAAACCACAAAAGAATACACGGCTGAACAATCCGTCATTGTTCAGGAACAAACCGAAAAAGCCAAACATTATACTGCTAAAAAATGGCAAGACACCAAAGATGCCGTGATTGGAACCAATGATGGAAATATTCCTATTGAACGTGCTGAACTGAGCCAACCCTCATCAAATTAATACGATTGAACAAAATTTATAGGAATGAATGAAACAATGACAGTTATGCCTTTTAAAACCATTTTGCTTTGTTTAGTCAGTAGTATTGGCTTTACCGCGTGTTCAACGCTCTCTTCTCAAGCCGAGCAGCCTTTACAACAACTGCAACTGGTTCAGAACATTGATGCCCTACCCGATACCAAGACCAATGCCGCATCCTTAAATAAATACAAGAATCATTGTATGATCCAGTTTACAGGTTATTTTGATGGTGGGCAGAGTACGGAATCATGGGAATTTAAAGGCAATCAGTTAAGTCGGGCTTTTTCTGAGACCTATCAATATGTGCCGAATCGTTTACTCAATGCGACCACTGAAAAACCTGTATTAGATCAGAAAACCCGAAAAACCACAGTATTTGACATTCAGAAACCTGAGGTAAAACATAACTTTGACAAGTTAAAAAGCTACTTTAACCAAACCGTTTTGGACCAATGTGGCTAAGTTTGCCATCTCCACAATTTCTATCCAAAGTGTTTTTAAGCTGTAATCTAGTTGTAAAGTTTTGCTGAAATCCATAGCTTTCTCTCATTTGCTCGATATGATTCATTTGCGTTCATGAAGTGCCCCAACATGGCACATCTTTAAAGGAAATCGCAATGAAGAAAATGATCAAAACAGCTATCGTGACAACAACTATTCTCGCTTCTGCTTCTGTTTTTGCACAAAATGTAGGGGTAAATGCGAATGGATCTGCTCAAGTTAATGTTCAATCTGGTGGATTGGTAAAAGGCATTACAGGTGCAGTTGCTAACACAGCACAAGGCGTTGGTCATGCAGCACAACATGTTGGTCATGCGGCCGTCAACACAGGTGTGAATGCATCTCAGAAAACTGTCGGTACTGCTGCAAATATAGGATCAAAAGTGATTCATACTACGGGTACTGCCGTGAAAAATACGAAAGATTATGCTGTAGAGAAAGCCGTAGATGGTCGAACATTTGCTGCTGACAAAACGGCGGATGTGAAAAAACGTATTGCGGACAAGCAAGCAGCTTCTAAGGCGCTAAGCTTAGAAGCTCAAACCAATGCAAAAGCGCAGCTGAATAATAAAACAGCAGCGGTAGATGCCAAAACAGGCTTAAATGCAGATAAGAAAAATCTGCAAGCAGGCACTAACGTGGGTGTAAAAGTTTTAGGTGTAAATGCCAATGTAAACACCAATGCTAAAGTCGGCATTAATTAATTACTTAATACCCATCTAATAAATAAAAGCCCTTAGCAATGTAAGGGCTTTTTTTGTTTAACAGAGTTGTAATCGACTCTGCTCAGCAGAATGACTCTCAATAAAATGCGTCAGACCATCATCTTCACAACTTAAAGTCAGTTGCTTATAACTAAGATTATAAAAATCTGGATATTGTTTAAATATCAGTGGTGATTGATCTAAAGGTAAAGCATCACCAAACTTGATCAGTTTATGAATCCCCCGATCATTCATGGTCAAGAAATAATATTCATCGTTTAAATTTAACTCAACTAGTGCATTCGGCTTTAAGTGCAAAGGCACAAGGTATTGTGAATTTTCCTGAATATGTTCTGCACTATAGCTTTCAAGTTTTAAACTAACCAAGTTAAAAACCAAGAATTGGTTTTGTGGGGTACAGACGTTGGTAGCTGCTGTTTGAATTTGTTGAACAAAATGTGCATGCGCACCTAATTTATGTAAATTCTGCTCAGTTCCCTGTCGCAATTTAAACAACTGTTGAACGAGTTTTTGTTTCATTACAGCATCAAAATATCGTTCATCAAGTGCAAAGTCATTGTTTTCTAAAATCTTTAACAATGCTTGTTGATGCTTCGATAAGGCGGCATCCAAAACATGACGATAGTAGAACTTACTTTGTTTTTTCACTTCACGCACACGGCGATAAAAATACGTCAGCTCAAACGGCTTTTCTACAAAATCATGTAACAGTTGCGAGCTTGCCAATACCGAAAGTGCTTCATGTGCTGTAAAGGGCAAATGAATAACATCCATCTGTGGCAACAAAGGTTTTATTTTTAAGAAATGCTCTTTATCTTCAGCAAAATAGGGATCATAGACAAGAATATACTCCCGAGATGCGTCGACCTCATCCGCCTGAATCTGCATATTTTGATGAATAGATGCATCAAAAAATTCTGCATAACGACGATCTTCAACAACTTCTGGATCAATCGAAAATTGTGGAACAAATGCCACAATTTTTTGCATATTCAACAAGTTTGAGTATTTTATTGCGGCATAGCCACCCATTGAACCGCCATAGCCCACTCGCTTTTCAAACTGTTCAAGAATCGGCTGAATCTGTTGTTGCATCTGCAACATGCTGGTTTTAGGAAACCATGTTTTTAATTTCGGCATTATGCCGATGACATTGTATTCATATTTAATTAATGATTTTTCAGCATTGATGGACATTCCTTTGGCTCGACTAATCAAATCGCCAAAAGAAACCACTAATGTGTCGCTTGAACCTTTCAAAAAAATAACGCGAATATGTTCATCTTCAAATATTATTTGCTTATCCATGCTCACACTGAAAAGTTGATCCTAGGTTGGTATCAAAAAGTCACCAAATCATGACTTTGCCAAACCCAAATTGCGGAGTATCTTATTTTATAGAGATAGAACAGATTAAAAAGCGCAAAAAATGACACAATCCCTGCATCCTTCGGCGCAAAAAGGCTTCAGTCTAGGTGCTGAACTTTACCAACAGGTTCGTCCCAATTATCCACAAGAAATAGTGGTTTGGCTGCAAGATCGTCTCAAAATAGGTGAAAGTTCAACTGTTATAGACCTAGGTTCTGGGACTGGCAAATTCTTACCTTACCTGATTCAAACAGGTGCCAAAGTGCTGGCTGTTGAGCCTGTAAATGAAATGTTAAAGCAGCTCCAACAAAGCTACCCTGATATTGAGTGCTTTCAATCATCAGCGGAGTCACTCCCCTTCAAAAATGCTTCTATTGATCGTGTTGTTTGTGCGCAATCATTTCATTGGTTTGCAAATCAACTCAGCCTTTCTGATATCCATCGAGTCCTCAAACCATCAGGTCATCTAGGATTAATTTGGAATCAAAGAGACATCAATGTTGACTGGGTTCAAGCTTTAGCAGATGAAATAGCGCCTTTTGAAGGAGATACTCCACGTTATCATAGTGGTCGCTGGAAAGAAGTTTTCGATGATCAGGATTTATTCAAATTAAATAGTTTGCAGACCTTTCAACTGATACATTCTGGTACGGTAGAACAGGTAGTCAGCAAACGCTTATTGTCCACCAGTTTTATTGCAGCAATGCCCTATCCTGAACAACAACAGTTCAAAGCGAAATTTGAACAAATTGTATTTGATTTTACGGGACGATCTCCGCAAGATCAGATAGATTTCCCTTATATCACCTATGCCTATCACTTTCAGAAAATATCAAATTAATCAGGGATGAATATCTCCATGCCAACAGTTAAAACCACTTATGTCCTTGCAGCATTGTTTAGTTCAGTCCTTTTTCTCACAGGCTGTAACAAAGACAAAGAACCCACAGCAGCAACTGAAAATCAAACCAGCTCTAGTCAAGATGCGATTGGTCAATTGAATCAGACACCGATCAAGCAATTTCCTGCAACTGCAGATGATGCGCATGATATTGCTGTTTTGGATGACTATGATCGTCGCTTTACTGAGATGACGGATAGCATGGAAATCGAACTTGCCAAAATGAAGCAAGAAAATACGTTGACACCAGAGTTTGAAGCACAACGCCAAAAAGACAATGTGAACTCTGCACTCACAATGCTTAAAGATTTAGATCTAAAAACTGAACAAGGACGCTATATTCAAGGTTTGTTATATGATTATTGGGAAAGCCAAGCAAAGGCGCTACAAAATGCGACAGACACCAATCAGCAAGTTAATCAGTTAAATGAATATTTACATGCACAAAGTCAACTCCATCATTGGCGAAGTGCTCAAGCTACAGAAAATAAAAGCAATTAAATAAAAAACGAGGGTTATCCCCCTCGTTTTCTTGGTTTAATTTGAATTAGATTTTCTGCTTTTCAATCCATTGAATCGAATTCACTCGAAATAACTCACATGCCCCATCGCCAATATCTGTAGGTGATAGCGAAGACTTCCATACTAAGTCTTTATCACGGACTTCGACCAATTCACCTTTTAACTGGACCAAGTCACCACGTTTCACTTGTTTAATTTGTTTGGCAATTTCAGGATTGGCAGGAATGATGTGCATGTTCGATACCATTTGCATGGCTTGATCCGCAGGCACAGGAAGTTTATCCATTTTCCAATTCAAATAGCGGTCATATTGACTGACTGAAATATTACGTGCGATTTCAGGATGCGCGAACAATCCCCAACTGACAGCATAATCAATCGGTGAAAACTTGGCTTGCTCATCATCTTGATAAACTTTAGATCCTAAAATACGAAAATTACCGTAGAAAGGCTGCAATACGGAAATCGATTGGTCTTTCACTTGAGGGGATAAACCTTTCGCAATATTGTATTCCACTCCACTGGCAGAAGCATGTGCCTGACCCAGTGCAGCCACCATGCATAAACTCATCCATAGACGCTTTTTCATGGCTTTTACTTCCTCAAAAATATGACTGATAGCAAATAAACTCGTTTGAGCTTTCATAGTATGCTTAGACCATGAGAAAAGTTGCTTTTTTTGGTAACAATCAAATAATCTTTAGTCATATTTTTGTGCAGTGTTTAGGGTCTGTTGACATTTCACATCTAGCTGCGACAGCCCCCCATTAAATCTACGAATGGATTCTCTATGATTTATCAGTTTTATCAACGCCGAATCTTTCCGCATTTACTCAATCAAGTCATGCAAACGGGCAGTTTGATGGATAAACGACGCGAATTACTCATTCCGATCGAAGGTGAAATTCTCGAAATTGGTTTTGGCACAGGTCTCAACATTCCATTTTATGGCAATGTAGATACCCTGTATGCGCTTGAGCCAAATCCAGATATTTATCATTTGGCGATTGAGCGTGTTCAGAATGCACCTTTCCACGTGAAACACGTCCAATCCAGTGTTGAAAAATTACCATTTGCTGATGCATCGCTAGACCATATTATTTCGACATGGACGCTGTGTAGTATCCCCAAACTGGAACAGGCATTAGCTGAAATCTATCGTGTGCTTAAACCTACAGGAACATTTCATCTCGTTGAGCATGTCAAACATCCAGAATCGGTAAAAATGCAATCTTTACAAACCTTACTGACTCCGATTCAGAAGCGCATTGGAGATGGTTGCCATTTAAATCGGGATATCGAACGGAGCATAGCGCAAGCAAAATTCAAATTTATTGAAAAGCAATATTTTGATGCTGAGGGGATTCCTGCGATCACACAAAAGATGCTACTTGCAAGAGTGCAAAAGATTTTGTTGAATCCTTGAACTAATCATCAAAGTCGATCCGCAAAGTTTCAAAACGGACTCGACCTTCTCGAACAGCTTGAGCAATCGCCTGTTGTCCTTTGCTCAAGCGCGCACCACCACTTTTGATATCTAATAAAATCACTTCAATATCTTCTGCATCGCCATCCCCATCACGAAAATCGGTATAGCCATCAAACACCACATAATCGACAGGATCACCAAGAAATTTGGCATCACTAGGTAAATATTCAAACTCTGGTAAGATCGGGGCAAATTGCTCAGCCATTTTTCCTTTTAAGACTGCACGACTGGTATTCACACTACGCTTTTGAGCATCTAATAATGCCTGTTTATGCTCTAGTTCCAATTCAGCAATATAGTTCTCATATTCAGCTTGAATACGACCATTGCGGCTATTTGATAAAATGAGAGTGGTAATCACAACCCCTATACAGCCACCAATCAACATCGCAAGCCAAACCGACATAAGTCTTTCCTTTTTCAATAACGCTGCTATTTAACTGCAACATTAAACTTTTGTCATGTGTAGCACACTCTGTTCAAAAAGATGCTAAGGTATAGTGGAATACAAAACACACGTTAAAAAATCTAATTTCATGAAGACAATATTAATCGCAAATCAAAAAGGCGGCTGTGGTAAAACAATGACGGCGATTACGCTCGCCACTGCGCTCTCACAAAAAGGTTATAAAGTCGCTCTCGCAGATGCAGATAATCAAAAATCATCCTTACAATGGCTGAAACAACGCCCCGACTCTGTCACTAATATTCAAAGTCTCGATTGGCGACATGAGAAATCAATCGGCGAAGCTCCCAAAAATCTCGATTATTTAATTATTGATGCGCCTGGCGCTTTATCTGGTGAACATGCTGAACAATTGGTGAGCGAAGCACATGCGATTGTGACACCATTACAACCTTCATTTTTCGATATTGATAGTACACGCCGTTTTCTCAAGCATCTTCACGAGATTAAACGTATTCGAAAGGGAAAAGTACAAATCTTATTGGTCGCAAATCGAGTCAAACCGAATAGCGCAAGCTCTAAAGATATCCAAGATTTCTTTAACAAGATTGAACAAGAACCTGTGGCATGGATATCAGAAAGAAGTGCCTATGGAACATTAGCCATGCAGGGTTTAAGTGTTTTTGATAAGCCACAAAAAAACTTTGTCAGCATCCAACATCAATGGCAACCTGTTTTAAACCAATTGGTCGATGACCCGAGCGAATGGTTCTAAGCACTGTATCTAAAGCTAATCTTTTGATCTTTAATGCTGAAAATCCTATAGTGAAAATTTCACTCAGGGTGTTTTTCAGTTAATATGGTTTCAATTATCTTTTGGCACTAGAGAAAACCATGGTGCAACAATACGCTCCAACACTACAACGCGTTTTGCTGTTTGGATTGTTTTTTGTTTTATTGTTTTTGGGCTTTAGTATTCTTAAATACTTTATTGTCCCTGTTCTTTGGGCGGCTATTATCGCCTATATGACATGGCCCGTTTATTTATGGGTACAACGTCGTTTTTTTGGTGAGAACCGCCCTACACTGAACGCTACTATTATGATTACACTTGTAATTTTAGTGATTGGTATCCCATTTATTTTTGCGATTTTCATGCTGCAACTCGAAGGTCGTAATTTATATTTTAATCTACAAAAACAATTATTTTCAGGACACATTCAAGTCCCAGATTTTATTCGAAACCTCCCTATCATTGGCAAAGACATCAGTCGTACAGTCAATGAATTAAGTGCTGATCCGAATAGTATTACCAAAAATGTCGCTGAATGGATTCAAGGTCATCTCAGCTACGGTCGTTTTGTCTTGAGCGAGATTAGTCGTAACCTCGTCAAACTTACGTTTGCCATTATGACCTTGTTCTTCTTTTATCGGGATGGTCAGCTGATTCTGTCACAAGTGAGTCGTGCACTTGAAATGGTGATTGGTCCTCGTGTGCATCATTATCTAGAAACGATTTCTGAAACAACACGTGCAGTCGTTTACGGTGTAGGTTTAACTGCTGTAGCTCAAGCAATTTTGGCAGGTCTAAGCTATTTTGTAGCTGATGTACCCAACCCAATGTTGTTGACTATGGTGACATTTATCTTGGCATTAATTCCTTTTGGAACTCCAATTTCGTATCTCAGCGTCGGTTTATGGTTATTTGCTCAAGGTCAAACAGTTGAAGCAATTGGGGTTGTGGTGTGGGGCTTATTAGTCGTCAGCAGCTCAGATAATGTGATTCGACCACTCGTGATTTCAGGGGCAACAAAAATCCCATTCATCTTAATCATGTTTGGCGTATTGGGTGGTATTGCTAGCTTTGGATTGGTCGGCTTATTTATTGGTCCTGTGATTTTGGCAATCTTATTAGCGATTTGGCGCGAATGGCTACATGAAAATGTTCAAGAACCTATTGCTGCGATCGAAGCGCCACCAGAAACTAAATCCTAAATGCGATTTTGACCATTTATCTTGTCATACAGAATCTAGCTTGCGCGTTATCCCAGACTTTGTTTGAATCAATCAAATAAAGACAAAATAGATAAGGATAATTCGCAATGCTTTCAACCTTAAAACGGTATACAGTTTTTAGTGCAATCATGATGAGTATCAGCGCATGCTCATCAATTCCCTTAGACAATAATGCCGCAAAAATTCAGAAACAGCCCACTAGCTACGACCATAAATATTTAATCCCAATCCATCAGGTAAGCGCCGATGGTATAGGTGCTTCGATTGGCACAGTATCCTTCCAAGAAAGTCCAAGTGGTCTGATCATCACCCCTGCATTGTGGAAACTTCCATCGGGTGAACATGGTTTTCATATTCACGAGAAACCGTCATGTGAAGCTGCAATGAAAGATGGAAAAATGGGTGCAGCACTGGCAGCGGGCGGTCATTACAATCCTGACAATATTGCCCACCACGGCACACCAGAAAATGGTCATTTAGGTGATCTACCTGCACTCACTGTCAATGAAAAAGGCTTTGCAACCCAAGCCGTTATCGCTCCTCGATTAAAGCTCTCCGATATTCAGGGACGTGCGATTATGATTCATGCAGGTGGGGATAATTATTCTGACACACCTAAACCCCTTGGTGGAGGTGGTGAAAGAATTGCTTGTGGTGTGATCAAATAAAGATTGTGGGTATCTCAAAAGATATCCACAATTTAGGATTTTATTCACTTAATTTATCTATAAAGATGACTATAAATAAAAGATGAGCACGAATTTTGCTTAGTTTTATTAAATGAAAAATCAACAAAAATAGGTTGAAAAATTGACTCAATATCTTGATCAGCACATCATTTTAGCTACGCAATATGGCTATATGATAATGAATCAACACATAGCAGAATATAGTCGTGAATAGTCTTTATCATCTTTTTAATCGATTCCGATCAAACTCGATTCTACTGTATTGCCTACAAATTTTGATTGTGTTGACAGGCACTACATTGGTGTTGCACGGATTGGGACTAGGTCAATTCATTGTTCCTGTTACATTAGGCGCAATTGCGGCTGCCCTCACAGACTTCGATGATCGTCTGAGTATTCGGCTACGCAATTTGGTCTATGTCTGTGTACTGTTCTTTAGTGTTAGCACCATTTTAGAATTTCTAGTACCTTATAAATTTTGGTTTATCGTTTACCTTAGCCTGTCCAGTGCAGCACTGATTCTCATGGGGGCTTTAGGTCAACGTTATGCGACGATTTCATTTGGTACGATTCTCCTTTCGATTTACACCATGTTTGGTCTAGGAGAATATGCAAATTGGTATCAACATCCGAGTTATTTTGTCATCGGTGCTGTGTGGTACGGATTGACCTCGATCTTATTTTTTATGATTCGACCAACCCTACCCTTACAGGAGAAGATTTCAACGATTTTCAAAGAAATGGGTGAGCTGCTACAGAGCAAAGCCAAGTTGTTTGATCCAGATAATGTCGATAATGTTGAAACACTGTTATTTGAACTCTCACAAAAAAATGCACAGGTGGTGAATAGTCTAAATCAAGCGAAGCAATCCTTACTTTCTCGACTTAAATCCTCACGCATCAATAACAGCAGTATCTATTGGCTAAACTTATATTATTTTGCGCAAGATATTCATGAGCAAGTCACCTCTAATTATTTGCACTATGAAAAAATTCATCAGAACTTTAGCCGTAGCGATTTAATTTTTCGTATCCAAAAAAATATGTTTCTACAAGCAACTGCTTGTAAAAAACTGAGTCAGGCTTTGCTACATAAAAGTACTTATCAAAATACCCCACTCGCTGATGCTGCGCTTGCCCAATTAGAAGCATCCATGCAAGACTGGATTGCTCAACATCCAAATAATCTTGAAGTTAAAAACCTAGAACTGATTCTGAATAACTTAAAAAGTATTCATGAACAATTTGCTCAACTGCAATTTCCACAAAACATCGAAATACGATCAACACAGCATCAACAAGCTCATCTCAACTTACTGGATGAGGATATTCAAGGCTTTCAGGATTTATTGTTAAAACTAAAACAGCATCTAAGTCCTCAGTCTGCATTATTTCGTCACGCAATTCGCTTAGCCATTGTCTTTGCTGTAGGTTATGCCGTGTCCTTGATGCCTTTTGCAAAAAATGGCTATTGGATTTTATTGACCAGTTTATTCGTTTGTCAGATCACTTACTTTGCCACCAAAAGTCGCTTAAAACTTAGAACGATTGGCACGTTGTTGGGTGTGCTTTTAGGTGTGCCCGTTCTTTATTTTGTACCTAGCATCGAAGGTCAATTGGTTATTACTGTAATTTGCGGAGTATATTTTTTCTATTTGCGTCAGAAAAAATATGCACTCGCAACAGTGATGGCAACGCTAATGGTGTTGTTAATTTTCAATTTAAAAGGCGCAGGTTTCAGCATTATTTTACCGCGTATCATTGACACGTTGATCGGCTGTGCAATCGCATGGCTAGCGGTTAACTTCATATGGCCAGATTGGAATTTCCGAAATATTCCTGAAAATATCCGCAAAAGCAGTCAAGCAACGCTCAATTATTTGCATGCAGTCGTCCAGCAATATCATCAAGGTCGCTCCAACGATCTTGAGTATCGAAAAGCTCGTCGTGCCGCCCATAATGCTCAGATTGAATTATCTAATATGATTTCTAGTCTGAGTACAGAACCTGAACCAAACCAAGAACTCATTCACTATGCATTTCGCTATTTGGTCTATAGCCATAGTCAGTTGAGTTATGTATCCGCACTGGGTCATCAACGTGAGCAAATTCAAGATCAAGATATTTTGAAATTATTAGACCAGAGTGAAATATTACTTAATCAAACATTGATCGAAAGACAAGCACTTCCAGAAAAGCACATCGAAGAGATGTTTAGTGAAATTGATCGTTTAAATTCAATGGCTCAAGTCTCAGAACAACAGCAACTATTGTTCAAACAAATGACGCTATTGCTTGAGACTCTGCCTGAATTGGTGATGTTAAAAAATAGATTACTTGAACTAGAAATTAAGTAGCGCGTTTAGCTCAACGCTATTTAATGAATGCCTTGTTGCAGCCTTGTTTGCATATATTGTTTAAGTACCATTCGAGGTATGCCAAACCAAAAAGCTATCAAGGCAAAACTCGTCAATACAAATGCCCAAATATGGAAATAGGTATATAGCAGACGAACCACTTCAATAATTGAGAAGAAGCTCACCATCATCAATATTGAAACCGCAGCCGCGACCGTTCCTTTCGATACATCAGAGGACATCAATGCAAAACGATAAATCACTGAAAAGCTAATTCCCTCACCAAAACTAATTAAGGTCATACCGATCAGCAAACAAGGCACTAAATAGGTTTGCCAAATCACACCGAGCATCAAAAATAAAGTACCTACTAGCATAATCGGCAAACCCATTAAAATGGTTTTACCAAGTGCGTAACGATCCATAATTTTGATCAGAACGATATTGCCTGCAATCAAACCAAAAAACACAGGAAACTGCGCCAAGCCATATTGCACACTACTCAGCTTTAACTCATCCACGAGAATAATCGGTGACAAAGCAATCCATAACATCAGTGGCATTCCTACAATCGGTAATGCAACACTTAAACCTAAAAACTGGCGATTACTAAATACTTGTTTGAAATCATCCCAAATATAACGAAAGGGTTGTTTCGCTTGTTTACGACTTTCTTTCGAGGCTGGCATAAATTTATTTAAGCCGAACCAACTGAGAAAAGAAATAAAAGCAATCGCCACAAAGCCCCAGTGCCATGACACATAATCAATCAGGAACGCGCCCAACACAGGTCCAAGCAAAGGCGCAAGCAAGGAGATATTTGCCATCAATGCCATGACTTTAATGGCATCACGCTCTTCAAAAGTTTCTTGAATTGCCGCATATCCAACTGCTGATATCACACTTAAACCAATACCCTGCAAGAAGCGCAAGGCCAGGAATTGTTGAATATTATGGGTCAATAAAATCAACAAACAGCAAATCGTAAAAAAAGCTACACCGGCCAATAGGACTTTCTTGCGTCCAAGCCGATCTGAAAGTGGTCCCAGTAACCAAGCGACACTAGCACCACCCAATAAGTAAAATGACATTGAAGATGGTGCCCAAGTTGCGCTAACTGCAAACTGCTCTGTGATCGCCAACATCGCTGGCTGAATCAAGTCATTACCGATATAAACTGAAAACTCAAATAGCACTAAAGCCAATGGAAACATGAGCGTTATACGGTTTAACGTCATGCTTTGATTATTCGTCATCATGTTTTATTCACAAAAATAACCAATTCGTGTGCCGTCTATTTCTCTGAAAAAAAGAAAATAGATTCCGCACCACATCATTTTATGGTTTTGATTTAAATTAAATTTTGATTTCCATGCAGTGAGAGCGCATGTAAAAGTGTGAAAACACCGTATTCACAAGGTGTATTTAGAATAACAATTTATTTACGTGAGATTGGTAAAAAGTTTTACCTATTGGAAAAATTTCCAAGCGCAACTTTAGCACTTTTTAAAAATGACCGCAATTTAAGCAAAGCAAATCAATTGTGTGGATATGTGAATAACCAAAAAGTTATCCACAATCCTGCTCAACTTTCACACGACCTTAAAAGATAACTCACCATTTAAGGACATAGCTCAAACTGGAAAGTCTTGGGATTGCCTCCTCGAGCACATTGATAGCTTTGTTTTTTATTCACCACTTTCCAAGTCTCTTGATCACGTTTTAACTGATATTCAGTGCGAATAGCCGCTACCGAATCATCTAACTGCGCTTGCTCGACGGTAATCTCAGCATCTGTAGGATTTTCAGCACTATTAAATTGCTGATCAATTTTGAGATTAGTTTCATCATGAAACAAATTGGGTTGGTCAAGTAGTACCGCATGCATCGCTGTACTTTTTTGCACAGCAGCTTGTTGTTGCGACTGAGCAATCGGTTGATTACATGCAGTCAAAAAAATTCCACATCCTAAAATGATCCAAAGTTTATGCATTTTGTAGTCTTCCGATTTGCATTATTCTTTTATGCTACTATGCAAAAATGAACTGTCGAATAACAAAATGTATGCGACCTATGAGAGATTTGTTGTATTTATCAATGCTTTGATAACAATTGTGATCCTCAAAATAAAACAACCCCGTAACATCAATATCAGAAATTTTTAGGCATACACACATGTCAGATTTAGCAAAAAAGTTAACTCTAATTTTAATCATAAGCAGTTCAGTAATTGCTTGTTCTAAAAAGGAAGAAACGCCTTCAGGTGAGGCTGCAATGGCCACTGAAAGTGTTGCCGCAGCGCAAGATACATCTCAAAGTCAGACTGCAAAAAATCCTGAGCAATTGCTCAGTGATCAGCAAAGCACCCTAGAACAAAGCCGACAATTAGTAAAAACAGCTCAACTGCAATTTGAAGTCAAAGATGTTCAAAAAACGACGGCTATACTTGAACAGCAACTCCTCAAACAAAATGGCTATATCGAAGAAAAACAAGTGAATTATCAGGTTAGTGATAGTTCGCAACGCGAACGTCTCGATGGTCATATAGATGTTTATGAAAAAATCATCCCTACCGTACAACTTACGATTCGTGTTCCAAATGAACAAGTTACTGCCTTTTTGAATAGTCTATTGCCTTTGATGCTCAACTTTAATAATCAAAGCTATGAAGCTAAGCGATATGAACTGAAACTGTTAGAAGAAAAACTTAATACAGCAAATCAAAGCCCTAGCACATCGAATACAGCCAATAATCAACTTCAACAATTAACTCAACTTGAGGTCAAAGATCGTTTGACTTACAGCACAATACGCATCGAATATTTTCAACAAGCACAAGTTCGCAAAACTCAAGATTTAAACATTCATCGTATTGCACATCTCGATAGCGAACCTTTAATGACTCGGATAGCCGATGCATTCAAAATTGGGCTTTCTTATTTTAAAGAAACTATTTTGTGGTTGATCCAATTTTGGGCATTTTTTCTTGTAATCGTTGTAGTTTGGTTTATTCGTAAAGCCTATAAATCTAGAAAACAAAACAGCTAATTATTGATTTTTGATCAATAGTATTTTGCTTATTTGCGCATTTTTGCTCATGAATAGATTCTCTAAAATGCACTCATGTTTTAGAAATCTATTTTTGAGTTTAATTTTATGAGTAATATTTTAATTATTAATGGCGCGAAACAATTCGCTCACTCAAATGGTGAATTGAATGACACCCTGACTGACTTTTCAGAATCACATCTAAAAGCTTTAGGTCATACAGTACAAGTGACACGTACCGACAGTGACTATGACATCCAAGCAGAAATTGAAAAATATTTATGGGCAGATGTGGTGATCTATCAAATGCCAGGTTGGTGGATGGGTGCACCATGGACGATGAAAAAATATATTGATGATGTATTTACGATTGGTCATGGTTCCCTCTATGCAAGCGATGGACGTAGCCGTTCTGATGCTTCTAAAAAGTATGGTTCAGGTGGCTTGATTCAAGGTAAAAAATACATGTTGTCGTTGACATGGAACGCACCAATGGAAGCGTTCACTGATCCTGACCAATTCTTTCACGGTGTGGGTGTAGATGGCGTGTATTTACCTTTTCATAAAGCCAATCAATTCTTGGGTATGGAATCATTACCTACATTTATTGTGAATGATGTAATCAAAATGCCTGATGTCCCAAGCTACATCGAAGCTTATAAAGCACATTTAGATCAGCTTTTTGCGACTGCCCATTAAGAGAGAAATACTATGTTGACAATTATTGCAGAAATTCAGACACATGCAGGTGCAGAACACCGTCAAGCAGTCTTAGATGCATTCCAAAAAATCATTCCAACTGTATTGGCAGAAGAAGGTTGTCACGGTTATGCCCCATTGATTGATCATCTACCAGCGATTGCGATGCAGACGCAAGATGAAAATAGCATTGTGATGTTAGAACAATGGGAAAGTACCGCTCACCTTGAAGCACATATGCAAACGGCACATATGCTGAAGCATTTTGAAGCGACCAAAGCGCATGTGGCTAATGTCAAAGTGCGTATTTTGGAAAATGGGATTTAGAACAAAGATTGGTTATTTATCAAATCCTCATAAAATATATGATACTCGGTAATGTCATCTGCAACCTGCGTGATTTCAAGAAGATACTGTTTCTGCGATAAATTTTAATTAATACAAGAAGTGAACAGGTTTTGCAGATGACAATGCCTTTGGTTACTTTGGGCAAAACCAAAGTAACTCCAGCCGAAGGCTAATCTTGAATATGAATGAGAACACAATACGACTCCGTCAAGACAAAGAAAAATATAAGCAAATGATTTTACTGATAATAATACTGCTTCAAATGTCGGCTATATTCTGTTAAATAACATTCTAAGCCCTCTCGACGATCAGCTTTTTGCATTTCTTTAGCAGCCAATTGCTCAATTTTGATTTCCAATAAATTCAGAATAGCGGCTTGTTCCGCTTCAGGTAGTTGGGCTTTTTCTTTCTGCTGTTTTTTAATTTCCAAATAATCTTCTGCCCAATGGCGTAATGGATCGTGCTCAGAGACTTGTGCAAATAAATCGGTAATCAATAATTCAGGCATGACTTCTTGAGTTGCTAACTCTGCCGACATCAAACCACGAATCGAATAAAATACTTTCTTATAAGTAAAATTATCCGCAGTTTGCATCACTTTCATGCCACCCTTCGCCAGCGATAAGTAGTGGTGATACAACGCGCTATAATCGATTCGCTTAAGCAATCCATCTCGAAAGCTTTGCCATTCTGGAAAAGCATTAAAATAAACAATATGTGCTCTCACCCACTCCAAAACGGTAGGATTACTTTTTGCCAATAAGCCAAACATTTTGTCGAGATCATAAGAAACGAAATCAAAATCACCGTCCATGATTTCGATTAGATCACGGTACTTTTTATAATCAAAATATTGCTCTTTACTCGGTAAATGAAAACCGCGTACATCATAGTCGCTGTCTGGGCTGGCCATACCCCATAAACGACTACCACTTTCGATATAAAATAATGGAATGTCTTGGTGATGTTGAAACAGTTTTTCGATTTCGTGATGGATGTTCATTATGAAGCCTACTTTTCTATTATATTAATAATCCCTACTTGGGGTAAAAAAATATCCTTTGGAAAATTGGGGAAAAACTCTTCAAAATCCTTTTCTGATATGTTTTCATCATAAGGAAAAATAAACCACTGATCGTGACCTACATATCTTATAAAAAAATCAGCGCCTAAAATTGAGGTAATTTCTGTAAAACTTTCAAGTTCAATTTCATTTTTTACAATACAAATTTCTTTATTGTCTAGCACAAAATTAGCGAATGGTTTTGAAATCTTATAAGTAATTTGAGTTTGGTCATCAAATAGAACAGATAATTCATTTAGATATTCCTGTTCAGGTAACCAATGATCAATAAAAAAAACAGATTTAGGGTGAAGATGCTTAAATTGTTGAGAGTAATAATATGTTTCTATATGGGTATATAAATCATTCACCGTCCCATTCTTAAAAATATCATATTCTTTCTGATAAAAAATATGTTGGATATGATCAAAATCCTTTTCACAACGCAACTCATTTGCTGCATGCGCAACCTGTAATGAGAATAAAAAAACAAGAGCAAAAATAACTTTCATAAATATCATAATAAGAAATAATTAAGCCCATAAAAGTGTACTTTTATGGGCTAGAGTAGAAAAACTACTTTTAAAGATCAAATAACTTCCCTGGGTTCATAATCCCATTTGGATCAAATGCCAATTTCAATGCTTTCATATATTCAATTTCTTCAGGAGAACGTGAATATTCCAAATACGGTTTCTTGGTCATCCCCACACCATGTTCGGCAGAGATCGAACCATCATATTTTTTCACAGTCTCAAACACATATTTATTCACCACCTGACACTTCGCAAAGAATTCGTCTTTAGTTAGGTTTTCAGGTTTTAAAATATTTAAGTGCAAGTTACCGTCACCAATATGACCGAACCAGCAGATTTCAAAGTCTGGATAGTTTTGTGAAACGATCGCATCAATTTCTGAGATAAACGCAGGGACATGCGAAATTAACACTGAAATATCATTCTTATAAGGAATATACGGTGCAATCGATTCCGAAATATCTTCACGTAAACGCCATAAGCTCTGTGCTTGTTCTAAGCTTTGACTCATTACGCCATCAATCACCCAACCTTGTTCCATACAATGCTCAAAAATCTGCATTGCTTTGTCCATAATCGGCTCATACGGGGCTTCAAATTCAAGTAATACATAGAATGGGCAAGTTGTTTCAAATGGACGTTGTACATGACCACGATCCAACACTTTTTGCATTGCCACTTCACCAAAGAACTCGAATGCGGTTAAGTCGATTTCTTTTTGGAAAGCATGTAATACAGGCATCACCGCTTCAAAGTCAGGCGTACCCAATACCATGACTTGTAGATTTTGTGGTTGACGCTCAAGTTTAATCTCAGCCTCTGTCACCAAACCTAATGTGCCTTCTCCACCGATAAACAAATGCTGCAACGCATAACCCGTCGCATTTTTAATCATGCCTTTGTTTAAACGTAAAATGTCACCTTTACCCGTAACAACCGTTAAACCAAGCACCCAGTTACGTGTCATGCCGTATTTGATAACTTTAATACCGCCTGCATTGGTTCCGATATTTCCACCAATTTGACTAGAACCTGTCGATGCAAAATCAACTGGGTAATACATGCCTTGTTGTTCGGCATAATTTTGCAATTGCTCAGTCACCACGCCTGCTTGAACACGAACCATACGATCCGCTGGCAAGAACTCCAAGATTTGATTCATCTTGTCAAAGCTAATCACGATCTCGCCATTGTTCGCTACCGCACCAGCAGATAAACCTGTGCGACCACCTGATGGCGTGATTGCCACTTTAAAACGGTTCGCCAGTTTTACAATCTCTTGAACTTGTTCAGTGCTTGATGGAAAAACGATGACTGATGGGTTCGGATCAAAGTGCTTAGTATGATCTCGTCCCCAATTTTCCAAGCTATCGGCATCAGTTTTAATACGGTTTTCACCCACGATTGCCGTTAAGAGGGTCAATAACTCGGGTGTTAAAGCGACTGGAGCATTCATCGTTTTCAGGCCTAGTAAGAAAGAGATATAGGACTTCTGGATGATCCTGAATGTATTTCAAGGGCTTGAAAACAAAGGATTCAAAACATCCAAAATATAGAAACGCTAGCGAACTATCAAACTGTCTACACAACGAGTTCGAGCTTCGTATTCCTTTATTTTACATGTAAGCAAGCGAGGGATAAAGCACAGGATAAACATCTCGTCATAACAAAATGTGTATATGAACTAAAATTCATTCGAAACTGAAAAAAACTCAACAATTATGCTGAGCTAATTTTAAACGAAATATCTATAACACAAAGCTCTATGCTATGATACCGCAACTAAATTTTGGCCTTTGTAGCGGAGCCGTAATGAGCCAACATCTATCACTACCTAAAGACAAAATCCGTTTCCTTTTGCTTGAAGGTGTGCATCAAAATGCCATCGATACATTAAACGCTGCGGGTTATACCAACATCGATTACCACAAAACTGCGCTTGAAGGCGAAGCTTTGAAAGAAGCGGTCAAAGATGCGCACTTTATTGGTATTCGTTCGCGTACTCAATTGACTGAAGAAATCTTTGAAGCAGCGAATAAATTGATTGCGGTAGGTTGTTTCTGTATTGGTACTAACCAAGTTGATTTAAAAGCAGCAATGTCTCGTGGTATTCCTGTTTTCAACGCACCGTATTCGAATACGCGTTCTGTAGCAGAATTGGTTCTTGCTGAAGCAATTTTATTACTTCGTCGTGTACCTGAAAAATCAAAAGATACGCATGCAGGTGGTTGGAACAAATCGGCTGTTGGTTCATACGAAACTCGTGGTAAAACATTAGGTATCGTAGGTTACGGTTCTATCGGCTCTCAACTTTCAGTTTTAGCTGAAAGCTTAGGTATGAAAGTTTGCTATTATGATGCGGTAACTAAATTACCGTTAGGTAATGCACGCCAAGTCGGTTCTTTGGATGAGCTTTTAGAAACTGCTGATGTGGTTTCTTTACACGTTCCTGATGTTCCTTCTACGCGTAACTTCTTCAAGAAAGAACAGTTTGCGAAAATGAAGCCTGGTTCAATCTTCATTAATGCTGCACGTGGTACATGTGTAATTATCGAAGATTTAGCTGATGCGATTAAATCTGGTCACATCGCTGGCGCTGCAGTAGACGTATTCCCGAAAGAGCCAAAAGCAAATGGTGAAGAATTCCAATCTCCACTTCGCGGCTTGGACAACGTGATTTTAACACCGCACGTGGGTGGTTCTACGATGGAAGCGCAAGCAAACATCGGTTTAGAAGTTGCTGAAAAATTCGTTGCGTATTCAGATAAAGGTATGACACTTTCTGCGGTGAACTTCCCAGAAATCGCATTACCACTTTCTGATGGTCAACATCGTTTACTTCACATCCACAAAAACGTTCCTGGTGTATTGTCTAAGATCAATACATTGTTCGCTGAACAAGGAATCAACATCTCTGGTCAATCTTTAATGACTAAAGGTGATATCGGTTACTTGGTAATGGATGTTGATGCTTCTGCATCTCAAGAAGCTTTGGATACTCTACATAATGTAGAAGGTACAATCCGAGTACGTGTATTGTTCTAATTTAGACAATTCACTCAAAAGCCACGGCACTTGCTGTGGCTTTTTTATTAGTGATTGAATTATTATGTGAATATTAAACCAATTGTTCCAATAATAAGTGTCCCAATGCTAAAAACACCTGTACACGCTCTCCTCCTCTTAATGATCGCCATGTTATGTGTACAAGGTAGCGGTTCTTTAGCCAAAATTTTATTTCAAAGTTTTCCAGTATTGACCGTATCCGCAATGCGCCTATGTTTTGGTGCGATCATTTTGGCAATTATTTTTAAAATTTGGACCATCAATTTTAAAGCTGTTCGTTGGAAAGCCATACTCAGCTACGGTATGGCACTAGCAGGAATGAACGCCCTCTTTTATTTATCACTGGAGCGCTTACCTCTAGGCTTGGCTGTTGCTTTTGAATTTATTGGACCTTTGAGCGTAGCACTTTATCATGCTCGCCAAAAATACGATTTCATTTGGGTAGGATGTGCCATTTTAGGCTTAATTCTACTTTTCCCACTACAACAAGCCCAGCAAGGACTGGATCTAGTCGGTGTCTTTTTTGCTGTCAGTGCGGGTGCCTGTTGGGCACTTTATATTATTGCAGGACAGAAGCCTTCTGGTATTTCAGGCAATCATACTGTCTGTTTGGGAATGAGTATCGGCATGCTATGTTTATTACCTTTCGCCATCTTTTCAGGGGCGCTTGATCGTGTCATTGAATTGCCAAATATCTACTATTTTATTGGACTGGCAATCTTAGCAAGTGCATTGCCCTTTACTTTAGAAATGATCGCATTAAGAAGCCTAACTCCTTTAAGTTTTGGAACACTCATGAGTCTTGAACCTGCCGTAGCTGCATTATCAGGATTTATTTTTCTGGGTGAGACTTTATTGTGGAATCAATGGCTTGCGCTTGGCACGATTATCATCGCATCGATCGGTTGTACATTTACCACTCAACATGCTCGACAGCAAAAAGTGAATAAATAAAATGAAAGCGTTCCATCACGATGTACTGTCTTCATCTTATAATCAAACCACCTATCTTGTAGGTATTTTTTACTTTGCTTTTGTAGATCTTCCATGAAAAATATCCAGTTGGTCGCGGTGCTGTACATGGTTCTTTCCATGGTGTCTTATCAAATCAGCGCTTCATTTGCCAAACAACTTATTGCAACACTTGATCCACTGACCGTCACTATTCTACGACTCTGTTTTGCAACGATTTTGGTTGCGATCATGTTCCGCTCATGGAAAGTATTATCTAAGCTAAAGTATTTAAAATGGCGTGATTTATTACTTTATAGTGCATCCTTAGGTTGTATGAATATTTTGTTCTATACATCTTTAGGCAAACTACCTCAAGGGATTGCTGTAGGTCTAGAATTCATCGGTCCTTTAGGATTAGCATTACTATCAATCAAACAGCGCAGTGATTATATTTGGGTGGTTTTTGCTATCTTAGGAATCGCATTAATGGTTCCTTGGCACGATGCGAACTCGGAAAATTTCTCCTATTTTGGAGCTGCTTGCGCTTTAAGTGCTGGACTCTTTTGGGCCTTGTATATTTATTTTGGGCATCGCGTGGTACAACAAAATATTGGGATGCATGCGCTTACTATTGCGATTGGTTTGTCTGCACTGACCTTATTACCCTTCGGACTTTGGAACAACACGCCTGCCTTAATCGATACGCAATATTGGGGCAAAGCCCTAGTGATTGCAGTATTAGCCACCGCCATTCCCTATGCGCTTGATTTGATGGCATTGAAACGGTTAAGCAAACTCAGTTATGGAACACTGACTAGTCTTGCACCTGCTTTAGCAGCATTAGCAGGACTCTTCATACTGCATGAGCAAATTAGTTTGATTCAATGGATCGCTCTTCTTTGTATCATGATCGCATCAATTGGAGTGACCTTACGTGGTGAAAAATCACAACCACAGTAAGATCACTTCTTATACTTTAAATAGAGAAAAATTAGGCATCTGAACGTTTATATTTTTTATATTCAGCTAGATATTTCTTACCTAATTTTTCCTTCTCACTATCTGCCAAAATTTTTCCTGCTTGTTGGAAAAACTTATGTTCCTCTTCTTTTAAATGATGATGCACCTTTTCACTTAATTGTTTTGCTGTCGCTAACCAACTTAGATTGCTCATGTCGGTTTCTTCTAATTTTTCTACCAATTCATCCATTTCATGATGTTCAGCCAATGCATGCCGAGTAATATCTAAACCCACATCATCAAACATCAATGGAATATACAAATAACGATCTTCAGCAATTGAGTGGGCATATAATTCATTTTTGAGCAAATCAAAAAGTTCTTTACGCTCATCACTCGATCCACTGGTGGTAATTAATTGATTCGCTAAACTACGTTGTTGTTCATGGCTTTCTCGAAGTGCTTCAAATATATTCATTTTTATCTCTAAGATTGGCGAACAACCACAGTACGAGATAGTAATTATCTTGTTACTGCGGTTTTAGGCTAAACATCCATCTTAGAAAGCGTTTATTTTTTAGACAGCATTATTTAGGTATGTTTTTGTTGTGAAACTTTATCTTTTGGTTCAAACAGTAACTATCATTTGATATCCCAATCGACAAATCAAAATACTCACCAAAATTAAAAACAATACTCGAATAAATCCGCTTCCATATTTTAAAGCAAGGCGTACACCCAACAATGAACCAGCAATATTTGCTAGTGCCATCATTAAACCCAATGCAAATAACACATGACCTGTTGGAATAAAGAAGCTTAATGCCGCCAGATTCGTCATGAAATTGCCAATTTTGGATAGTGCAGAAGCTTGCAAGAAATCAACTTGCAAAAAACGAATGAAAAAGAAAATAAAGAAGCTGCCTGTTCCAGGTCCAAAGATTCCATCATAAAAACCAATTGCTAAACTACCGACCGCAGCAAAGATCAACAGTTTAGGAGTAATACATTGATCCACATGAACTTGCCCAAACTGCTTTTTCATAAAAGTATAAATCGCAATCACGACCAGCATGACCAATACAAAAGGTCTTAGAATATGAGTGGGGATCATGGAGACACAAGCAGCTCCAGCGAAAGAACTTATGAATGCAAAAATCGCAATTACAAGTAAAAGTTTCCAGTTTAATTTGACCCACCTAGCAAAAGAAAATGCCGCCGATGCTGTACCACAAATTGAAGCAAGCTTATTGGTACCAAATATTGTTGCAGGTGAGGTATTTGGCAGTGCCCCCATTAGAGCAGGGATTTGTATGAGTCCACCGCCACCTACTGCTGCATCAATTGTTCCTGCACAAAAAGCAAAAAAGATTAAACTCAGAATGAGTTCCCACTCCATGAGTTATATCCTTATAAATTCAATAAACGTTTTGGCACTAATCGTTTTTTATCTGTAATTTCAGCTAAGCCCAAACAACGCTCACCATCGAATACCAATACTTCAGCAGCAGCTTCGTGCTCAATATTACTTTCTTGCCCATTACCAAAATATTTTTCGCGTCCCTCAGGGAGCTGTACACGAGGGAAATGTTCAACGGGTGCATAGACAGGTAGCAATAAAGCATCCCGTTGTTCAAGTGACAAACTTTCCAAATATTCAATGGTATAGTTTGGATCAATCTCAAAATGCCCTGTTTGAACACGGTGTAATTTTGTCAAATGTCCGCCACAGCCCAAAGCCTCACCAATATCCTCCCCCAACACACGGATATAAGTTCCTTTAGAACACGTCACGTCTAAGGTCAAACTGTCTTCTGTAAAACTTAAAAGCTTGAGTTCATAAATAGTGACTGGACGCGCTTCACGCTCAATTTCAATTCCTTGGCGCGCTAACTCATACAAAGGGCGACCTTCTCGTTTCAGTGCCGAATACATCGGTGGCACTTGCTTTATATCACCACGAAACTGTTCTAGAACCTGTTCAATATTAGCTTCAGTTAATACTGGCACATCTCTTTGTTGAAGAATTTCCCCTTCAACATCACCGGTAGCAGTTGTTTGTCCAAGTTTTACTGTTGTTTGATAACGCTTGGTAGAATCCAATAAATAATGCGAAAACTTGGTTGCCTCCCCTAAGCAAATCGGTAATAAACCTGTTGCAAGCGGATCTAAAGCACCTGTATGTCCTGCTTTCTGTGCATTAAAAAGTCGACGTACTTTTTGCAATGCCGAATTAGAACTTAAACCCAAGGGCTTATTAAGCAAAAAAACACCACTCAGATGGCGATAAGAACTTTTTTTCATAAATGAAAAGTCAAAGTATAAAACGGTATTTTATCAAAACTATTCATCGGATTTTTAAAAATTAAACGCTCAAAAAAACAACATTTATGATAAATTTATATTCGTTTCCGAAATTAAAAGCAAATGGATTATGCTTAATGGATAAAAATGGAAAAAAAATAGCATTATTATGTAGCTTATTGATCATTTCAGCAGTCACGCTGAGCGTATTGTATTGGTTATATCCTCAAGATCAGCAGTCACGGTTCAAATCAACTGCTCAATCCAGCAGCACCTCCTATTCAGCAGAACATTCTGAAAATTTAGGGCAGGCACAGGCACTTGATGCAACATTCAACAGCACAAGCCAGCTCGATACTGAAATCAACTGCAAACTACAGTTTAATGCATCACATAAATTAGTGGTGAATGAGCTGACCCGAGATTGCTTTGAATATTTCATTTCCCAATATGGCGAACGGAATATTGATGAAATCCGTCAGAGTTTTCAGCGCTATATTGCCAAGGGTTTTCAGGCATCGGAGCAGCAGCAGATTTTAGCCTTGTGGTCACGCTATGTAGATTATCGCAAAGAGCTGAGTAAGTTACAGGTGCAACAGCCTGCTCAGGAAAGCTATCAATATTTCCAGACTGTTTTTAATGCCATGCATGATTTAAAACAACGTTTCTTTTCAAAGCCTGAAATAGAAGGCTTATTTGGCACTGAGGATATTTATCAGCAATATACGCTCGACCGTATGCAAATTTTAGAAAATAATGCACTGGATGCTGGAGCAAAAGCGAAACAATTACAACAACGCTTTGAACAACTTCCTCAGGATTGGCAAGACAATCTTAAGGAGTTATCCAAACTTGATGATTTGCATTCCTTAACTGCACAAATCAAGGCCAGAAATGGTTCAGCGCAGGAACTTCGGGATATGCGGGTCAATCTGGTTGGAGAGGCAGCCACCCAACGTTTAGAGCAGCTTGATCAACAACGTTCTGACTGGAAACATCGAGTTCAAGCCTATCTTGATGAGCGTAAAACAATTATAGATAGCAATATGAGCACTTCAGCCAAGGATCAAGCCATTCAACAGCTCAAACAACAACAGTTCCAGTCTCCACAGGAACAGCAACGTCTACAAACATTTGAAACGGTTCATGACCAAGGAGGCACCTTACCTTTTAGCAACTAGGAACACGTAATACAAGACATTGAAATAATGCGATTTAGCAAGGATGCAATGTCAGTTCGCAAGAACATCAAGACCCTGATGAAAACAAAAACTGAGAGTAATATCATGCAAAAACTAATCCGCTGTCTTGCACTATCTATGATAGCAATGGGCGTATCAACAAGCTACGCATCAAACGCAACACAAGTTACAGGTACGGCCTCCTCTACTTATGCAAAAACCAAATACCCAATGGTTTTTGTACATGGTGTCGCAGGTTTTTCACGCGCAGGAAGTGATCCTCTAGGAGTTGATTACTGGCATCAAATTCTTCCTAACCTTGCTCGTAATGGTGCAAATGTCTGGGCGACACGACTTTCTCCTTTTAACTCAAATGAAATTCGTGGTGAACAACTCGCGCAACAAGTTGAAGAAATTATTGCAATTACTGGACAACCTAAAGTTAATTTAATTGGTCATAGCCAAGGTGGTCCAACGATCCGTTACGTGGCTGGCATTATGCCGAATAAAGTTGCATCATTAACCAGTGTAAGTGGCACTCATAAGGGTTCACCTGTCGCTAGTTTAATTATGAATGTAGATGGTACTATCTTAGGTACAGCTGGCTCTGCCGTCGTGAACTTTTTCTCAGGAGCGATTACATGGTCACAAGGACTTGATCCAAAAAGCTATCCTCACGATGCTTTAGCCGCTGGACGTAGTATTTCGGTAGAAGGTTCAACCCAATTCAATACACGCTTCCCAATGGGCGTACCAACTACAACATGTGGCGAAGGTAATTATCAAGAGAAAGGAATATATATGTATTCATTCTCAGGAACTCAAGCAGTCACAAACATTCTTGACCCTCTTGATCCACTATTTGCAGGTACGAGCCTAATTGTCGATATTAAAGGAGATAATGATGGTATGGTCAGCCGTTGTAGCGCTAAGTTTGGACGTACAATTAGAGATAATCTCCCTTGGAATCATGCAGATGAAGTGAATCAGGTTTTAGGTTTGAAATCACTGTTTGCACCTGATCCAATTGATATTTATCGTCAACATGCCAATCGACTAAAATTACAAGGACTATAGAGCAGACATAAAAAAATGCGCCAATTGGCGCATTTTTTTGCTTTACAACAAAGTTAAAATTAACCTTGTTTACGAGCTGGTAACTTTTCACGAATACGTGCAGCTTTACCAGACAACTCGCGTAGGTAGTAAAGTTTAGCACGACGAACGTCACCACGACGTTTCACTTCGATTTTAGCAACGATTGGAGAGTGAGTTTGGAAAACACGCTCAACACCAACACCGCTAGAGATTTTACGAACTGTGAAAGCAGAGTTTAAACCACGGTTTTTCTTCGCGATTACAACACCTTCAAATGCTTGAAGACGCTCACGGTCACCCTCTTTTACTTTAACTTGGACAATTACTGTGTCACCAGGAGCAAAAGCAGGGATATCAGTTTTTAACTGTGCATTTTCAACAGCTTGAACTAAAGGATGTTTACCACTCATTGTGGAATCTCCAATATGTGCGGGAGAGAAGAGGTCTCTTACACCGCTGAGGATAGAGGCTAAAGCGCATATCTCTCGTTTAACTTTCCCTTTAAAGCAAAATTGCCCTAAAGAGCCTATTTTTCAACTTAAACTAAGTTTAAGTAGCAACTCGAAGCAATGCTTCTCGTCTGGAACAAAGATAAATCATACTTATGAGCCACATATCTAAAACATATTTAGATTTGCATTTATCCTTGTGAATTTTTTAACCATTTTATTTGCTGCTTAGTCAATTCTACTTTTTCAACCAACTCTGGTCGTCGATCTAAAGTACGCTGATAACGCTGCAAAAAACGCCATTTTTGGATATTGGCATGATGTCCTGATTTAAGTACCTCAGGCACATCCAACCCTTCAAAATGGTCAGGTTTTGTATATTGCGGACAGTCTAATAAACCATCCACAAAAGAATCTTGTATTGCTGATTGCTCATCAGACATGACATTCGGCAAACGACGAATGACACTATCAAGCAACACCATCGCAGGTAGTTCACCACCTGAAAGCACATAATCCCCAATTGACCACTCTTGATCAACATAATGCTGGATTAAACGTTCATCTACACCTTCATAACGACCACATAATACAATCAATCCATCATAATCAACGAATTGTTGTACTGCTTGTTCATTTAAGGTTTTGCCTTGCGGTGACATATACACCACTGGCGCTTGAACACAGCCGGCTTGCATCGCAAGTTGTTTAGCATGGGTAATTGCTTTTGCCAAAGGCTCAGCCATCATGACCATACCAGGACCACCACCGAAAGGACGCTCATCCACTCGTTTGTAGTTGCCCTCTGCAAAATCTCTTGGATTTATGCAAGTGACTTGCACAATATTTTTTTTTGTTGCTCTTCCGCTAATGCCATATGCCGTAATTGCTTCAAACATTTCAGGAAATAATGTGATGACTGCAAAAAACATCGCAGACTCCTCTATTCCTGCTGCGTTACAATCCATTGAGGATTAGTAATCTACGCCCCAATTAACGTAAATACGACCAGCTTCAAGATCAACACGTTGTACCACATCTTTATGCCAAGGAATCATTCGTTCTTCAGCATCAACACTGTCAGCAGTCGCTTTGACTACCATGACATCATTGGCACCTGTCTCAAATAATTCAAAGATTTGACCAAGATTTACTTCTTGCTCATCATCACCAAGACCTAATACTGTTAAACCTTTAAGATCTGACCAGTAATATTCGTCTACATCAGCTTTAGGAAGCTGAGATTTGGCAATCCAAATATTTGCACCGACTAAGTTTTCTGCACCTGTGCGATCATTCACACCTTTTAATGCCACAACTAAGCCTTTGCCATGAGGTTTCCAACGTTTTACATCTATAGTTTGCCAACCTGCCTTAGTCTCGATGTACCAAGGAAGGTAGTCAAACATATTACTCATAGGTTCAGTATTTGAGTAAACCCAGAGCCACCCATTCAATCCATACGCTGAACGTAACTGTCCAATCTGAATTCGATCTTCGGGAACATTCTGTATTGATGTCATGGGTTATCTACTACCCTTAAGCAGTAGCTGCAGCTTTCTTAGCTTGAGCAGCTAAAGAAGCAACGCGTTCTGAAGGTTGAGCACCTTGAGCAACCCAATGAGCAAAACGGTCAGCGTCTAAACGAACTTTTTCAGCTTTACCTTGTGCAGTTGGGTTAAAGAAACCAATACGTTCGATGAAACGACCATCACGTGCATTACGGCTATCAGTAACGATGATTTGGTAGAATGGACGTTTTTTTGCACCACCGCGCGCTAAACGAATAACAACCATGAGAACAACCTTATAGTTTTTACGGATTATCCCTGCGTCGACCACCGACAGCATTTCAAACCCCTTTAATAGAGGGCGATATTCTACGTTATATTTGAGGCAAAATAAAGCTTAAATTTGAGTTATCCACAGTTTTGAATTTAGTTATTGTTTTAGATCAGATAAATCGTTTGAAAGAACTTGAACTGTGTCCAATTCAAGTTCTTATTCAGATTGTTACCAAGCGGTGCAAGTATCTGGCGGTACATCATTTCCGTCAGCATCAGTGGTCTCAACTAACGAAGGGGTATCTTTTCCTTCATACCAGCATTTTATACTCTGATAATTTAAAGTGATTGCTCCTGTACCCACTTGGCTAGTACCAGTTTTAGGTGTAGCAGTTAAAGTCCAAGCTTCCGAACTTAATGCCCCACTCGTTAGTGGAGATAAAGTGACATCATAAAGCGCCTGTCCCTGTAAAGGATAAGCACTTGCAATACCTAGATCTGTTGTCGTTGCATTCTTTACTTTAAAGTTCGCAATTTTATAACGCTGTATTTTTGCTCCAAGATCAATCAATGTACTCTGCATTTCGACACGTTTGGTTTTACGAACATGATTCTGATAAGAAGGATATGCGATCGCAGCTAATATGCCAATAATTGCAACAACAATCATCACCTCAATGAGGGTAAATCCTTTGTTGAATTTTACCATGGCTCCTCTCCCGTACCGCATCCTGTCGAGACTACATTCGCAGCTGTTTTATTTTTACAACGTAAGCCAGTACTCGTCATTAGAAAGTTATAGTTTTGAGCATCAGAAGTTATTCCATATAAAACCCAAGAACGTCCTGAGGCATCAGTAGCTGAAAGTAATTTACCATTACCTGAGCCTTTGGCTGCTGTAGTAGTAGTTGCACCATCTTTTAAATCAAAGCTATAAGTTCGAGGTGCAACAACACCTTGGGTGGATAGATCGAAGCCCTTGTAACTAAAATTACGTGCTTTATGACGTTCAAGTAGCACTGAGATACGTTGCATTTCTTGCTGCATTTGAGCAGCAAGCGCACGTCGAGCATAAGCTTGATATGAAGGGATTGCGATGGCAGCGATAATCGCAATGATTATAAGAACCACCATCAATTCAATCAGGGTGAAGCCGTTATTTTTTTTCATGTTTCACCTATCGTTCATACCAGCGCTGAGCAATTAACTTAACTTTTGTTGCGTAAGTATCATTTAAGTTATTGCTCAACAATGCCCCACCGACTAAACGGGTTGTCCCATCTCCACCACTCGCAATTGCATGATTTTGTATCCCTGGACCATGATCATCACTATAATTCGAATCTGTACGATCAGGGTAATCAATACTTGAGCACTGGCCGAACGGCATACAGAAAATCTGTACTTTACTTACCCCTTGTACACCACCACCACATGTTCCCGTCAAACCTAAACGGCTCGCGTCATAACTACTCACATACAAGTCATAATCAATCACTGTTGGCGAGAAAAAGATTTTTTCATGTTGAATCTTGGTACCGCCAGGAAGCTTATAGTACCATCCCGCTGAACTTGCATAAGGAGCAACTAAAGTCGTCATTTGCGCAGCACTTTGTTGGAATCGATTACTCATCGTAATTTCATTTATTGCTGACGTAGTTAAACTATTTCCAACTGATGCATCCTGAGTGTAAAGCGTAGTTGTAGTGTATAAATCAGCTCGGGCAACATCTTTGTCATAAATTGTATAGAGCGCATCATAATTTCGCCCTGAATCATATCCAGCCAATGGGTGACTTAAATTGCCACTACCAATTGAAATTGCAGCAAATAAATTCCCACTAGCACTATCTTCAAAGATTGCAAATGAAGGTGCTGAATAAAAACGAGGGCTCGTTCCATTTGAAGCATGCATATTTAAGATACGGGTCGAACGAGTCGCAAAAGCACCTATTGTTGACGCCTGATTATTAAGATCAATACGAAAAACCTGACCTCCTAAATCACCGAAATATAGATGATCAACCAAACCATCGTTATCTCTATCAGCAGTTTTAATATCACTTACAACACTATATTTAAGATTAGGATCTTTAAGAGCAACAATACCTGATGCGGTATTGGCAGGACTTGTTTCTGTTGCGTTATTACTTGCCCACCATAATAAATTACCATTTAACGCATCAAACATGTATACGCCAGCGCCTATACCATTTGTTTGATTGTAGCTGTCACTTTCATAACCGCCATTGTTTGCCTTGCCTGTGGTACCACCAGCATCATATCCACCACCCACAAACATCACTAACTTGCGAGCACCATTCCAATTTACCCATGCAATTTTAGGTTTAGACCAGCTTTCGCCCATATAACTCAGTGGTCCCGAACTAGCTGCATCTGGATTGATATGAAATTTAAGGTTTGGATTATTCATATCTTTCAAATCTAGTGCGTAGTAGCTTCTACCTCCCATTCGAAGACCGCCATAGACTAATTGCTTACCCTCTAGATTCGTACTACCGTCTATAGATTTACCTCTGCCTACAGTTAGAGTTCCATCAGCTTTTGGTACATATTCAGTGTAAGCTGTCCACGGTGCATCAATACCATAGAATAAATTGGCAGTACCCCCCGTAGTCTGATCTGGTGTTAAAAATGCTTTGCTTTGTTTTTCCACCATTTCATGCGGTACAAAAGCAAAGACTTCTTTACCCCCACCATTTGTCGTCGTGTAGTCATCTGCTTTTACTACATGTAGCAAGCCTTGCGTACTACCAAACAATACATAATCTTCACGACCACTCGACTCGAGTTGTTTAGTCGTCGCGTTATAAGTCATTTTCCCTTCATTAGACAATAACAGTGGCGATGAATGCATCACCGCACCCAACTGACGCAAGTCCAGCAAAGTTGTAATATCTGTTGCTTTCGGGTCACCAACAGCTGAACCACCTGTAGCATAATTTTTACGTTCGATACGCGTGAGTGAGGTTCCTTCACTTGCGACACCACTGGTCACAACACGGTTGGTGAGTAATTTACGATTTTCAACAGTAACACCACTCGTATTCACCGAAGTACCTAATGCTAACTGTGATTTAACCCCCCCCATACGTGCATAGAGCTCACTACCAAAAACTGTTTCATCGCCTTTGGCAATTGCATCCGTTGGACTGACATCTGGTGCCCAGTAATCATGTGTACCAGTAATTAATTGTCCTTGGTCATTTGTAACCGCTTCTTTTTCTTCAGCAGCACCAATCACCTCATTATTTTTCCCAACTAATCGCCCTAAATTATTGACTCGGTACTTTTTCATATTCCCCGCCCAAAGCTGACTTCCTGCCGTAGTTGACTGATTCGGGGTTGGTTTAAATTGAGAAAAATAAGCATTGCTCTGTACGAGCACTGGGTTAAGTGGGTCTTGTGGAATCGTTGGCGCACCTGTAGTCATATAAGGAATATCAACCTTGCCCACATCGGCAATAAAATCTTTAATCGTTTTCGACAATGAATCTGGATCTTGAACAGAGTTATACCCACCACCACCGTTCAAACCTGCATAAGCAGCATACCTTTTGTCATTCACTATTTTTGTATCGACGGATGAACTACTAAGATTAGTATTGATAGTATTTTGCGTGGTCACTTTAGGGTCATATGGTTGCAGATCAGGAAGTCCGAGCGTCATCGTCGAACCATAACTCACCACGACCGATTTTACTGGCATATTAATTCTAGACTTACCAGCCAATAAACGCGTAGCGGCAGTGTTAACACATTTCCACGCAAAACCATCACCAGCCGCCCCACCACTACCACCATCTGGACACTGCCCTACACTGCTTAAAATGGTACTACCCGTTTCTACTCTTAAAATAGAATTCAATTTATTTCTTGCATACCCTACATCATCAGAGTCAGGAATACCTGAAGTCAAAGTAAAAATACCATAACCTGAACATTGGTCTGCAGTTAAAATCGTCCCATCGGAATTGGTCAATAAACCATGAGCTGCATCGGCATAGCCTTTTGCTACTGGCACTTCTTTCTCATCATAATTTGTTTCTGATATATCTATACCAGCTACAATCCTGCTTAATTGATCACGACCATCGGTACACCCTGTATAAGGTGCTGTCTCACAAATCGCACCTGTAGTCGGGTTATACCAAGCTAATGGCACTGGCCTAGTCACCCTGTCACTACCATCCACACGACCTGCAGCAATACGTTTTGGACCATCATGCTTTGGGAAAAAAGATAAGCCAATTTTTACGCCAGACCCCAAAGTAGCATCATTAATTACATTTAAAGCACTACGTTTTAACATTGTTAACCGGCTATAACATTTTCGATCGCCCGCCGCCGTAGCTGGACATAAGTTTGTGACTCGAGTTTTGGCAGCAGCAGCCAAACCATCATAAGTCGCTTTGGGCATTTCACAATAAAGCGCATTATAGCTATAAGATTTTGTACCGTAGGTTTGTGTTTCAGATTCAATATAGTATTTCTGATTACCTTTAGGACATTGCACGCCAGGGAAGTCATCTTGAATGGTACTTGGACCACCTTTCATCCCTGAAGGATCACCTGACATAGAGGTTGAGTTATCCAAATTCAACATTACCCGTGCTTTACCATCTGCAGCACTCGGTGCTTTATAAATTTCGATATCACTGGCATTATTGGCAGTCACACACAGCATTAACGTGGTTAATACTGAGAGCTTAAATGTCATTATTTTCGCTGTATTTTTCATGGTTTAATCCCTCAACATTAAGTTCGGTCAAATGCTTGCGTTAAGTTATATTCGGTAACTTGCGTATTTACTGGCACACCCAAATCTTGCAAACATTGCGACACACTCTTATTCATACCCGCAGCAGGTGTAACGCTACTCGGAATCACCACCTGATTCATATGTCTTGAAAAACAATTATTAATATCACTATCAGAAGCTGTACTCATTGAGGGTACAATTGATGTGGCGATCACCATGATTTTTTCTGATTTATCAATTTTTGCAGAATCGGTATCAGTACCTCTTTGCATAAAGTCAAATGCTCTATCAACTCCAACAAGAACACTGTTGTTTAGATTTGTATTTACTTTAATTGCAACTTGAGTCATTACTGCCTTACGACCACTCGTAAAAAAATTATTTGTGTTATCTAGCTTACAAAAACCATCAATGCCTAACTCAGCATTCGAAGGGGCATTTCCTGAAAACCACTGAATGAAGCTTGCCCTTGAAAAACTATAAAAACTACTCTCAGCACCTTTATAACAAAATACTAATTCTTTACCTTTATTAGCATCAGCTTTTACTAATCCAAATAAACCATCATATGCTGTGTTCCTTTGCAGTAAATTAGGGGATTCAACATTAAAAATAGCAGCATCTGAATTTTGTAAAAGTAATTGTTGGCCTTGACTATTTGTCGCAATATTCAATGTTGTTAAGCTACCACGTATTGCTAAAGTACCAACTACAGTCAATACCAATAATAAGATTAGCACTACGATTAGAGTTGCACCTTTTTGTCTTCTTCTCATTATTCTCTCTCCCCAAGTGCATTTCGTAGTGCTACTGTCTGAGAAACTACTTGACGAATATATTTAGGATCTGTTGATGTTTTTACTTTTACAATTTGATCAAGAATAGTAAATTGTTGATCTGCTTTAACAGCTGATTCATTTCCAACTGATTGAGTTGATCGAACTAACATACCTAATTGAATCGATAAAATTCGAGGACGTGGAGCTGTTAACTCCATATAGTCTTTAATTGATATATATTGATTCTTAATACTTGTGACAGGTGTACTAGTGGATGAATCTGTTTCTGGCCCTTGTACACCTAACAAAACCCTGAACTGATCGACACGTTTAATTAGAATTTCACCAGCACCACCATAGTTTGTAATTGCCGTTGGCGCAGTTGCTGGAATTGTTGCAGGGATAGCGGCTGAGGTCGCAGTTGCGGCAATTGCACCATGAAAAGTTCCTATCGCATAATATCCAGCATCACATGCTAGTGCTAAAGGGGATGCTTCATTAGTAGATTGATTATCATCTTCCCTTAAGAAATAACGTTGTACATATATTCTTAAGTTCTCCGCTGCTGAAAAACGTATTTCATTACCCTCACAATCAAAACCTCCTACGTATTGATCATCTGTAGTACTTGTTGTACCTCTATTATCAATCGTATATTGAGGTAAATATTGAATAACTAGCTGATCACTTCTTAAATCACTACCAGCAACATTTGTAACATTTGATGTTCCAGTCCACTCATTTCCTGTACCAATAGCTGCTAAACGATCGTCACTTTGAGAAACCAAAGTATCAACTAAGGTTATTGTTGAAGGAATTGTTGGTTTTTTTATTGATGAACTATCAATTTCAACATCAGCCGAATCTTTTGTTGTAAAGACTACACCACCATATAAAGTAGCATCATTTATTTCAGCTTTTTTGGTGTTCAAATTACTCATGCGAATATCTTTAGTTATGTAATTTAATCCAAAGTTAGCGTTATCCTGTAATTCAGCCACACCTTTTTGCATAGCCGCACTGCGCTGACCAGTCACAAATAATAAGATGGCAGCAGCTGTAATAATTAAACCTAAAGTTAGGGAAATCATTAGCTCGATTAGTGTGAAACCTAATTGTTTATGGTTCATTCTAATAGGTCTCCATAATTACACAGGTCGACGTAGTGTTATATGCTGCACCATTTGTACAATCACCCGTACCCGTTCCATCTGTAGCACTAGTATCCCCCCAAGCTACATAGATGCAATTGCGACCATTATTGTTCCCAGAACAAGTTCGCATATTCATGGTCATCCCTAAAGCAGATGCTTTGGTTACAACCTGAGACACATCGAAATCTGCCATAGATGTAGCACTGCACAACGAAGTCATACAATTAGTTGTATAATCTGTTTGATTCTCCGTTTGAATTTGAGTGGCGTAGTTTGCCAAACCGTCTCGATTAGCACGTATACGCTCTGCCATATCCCGAGCAATATTCATTGCTTGCACTCGATTAATCGCTTCTGATGTTGCTTCTACTGCCCGATATTGCAAAGCAACAAAGCCTAAAACACCTACAGCCAATACCAATAAGGCAACCAGCACCTCAACCATGCCAACACCAATTTGTTTTTGTTTCATACTCATAAAAAACCTAGTTCTATTTATTTTAATGACTGCATTAAGCACAAACATGCCTCACCCTTTGTGCTATTTTTTGAGTTAATTTTATTTTTATGCCACTTTTATAATAACCTTCTTGCACCCCCTATAGTCCTACCTTGGGAAGGGAGAAC